>DATAQX010000494.1:0-10098 GCA_036264455.1 Silvibacterium sp.
GAAGTCAACGAGAAACGGCACGAGTTTGGAAATGCTGAAGTGCAGGCCGCCAAACCAGACGGGAGCCTCCGTGCTCGCTGGCTCGCTGGGCAGCGGCATGACCTTGCTCCCTTGAAACTTTAAGCAGTCCATGCCCGGACCGATGAAAGGCGCTTGCCACCTAAACAGAATTTCGCGCATCTTCGCGTCGGAAAGTCGATGCGCGTCTCTCCTACGACACCGAAGGAATTCAGAGAATAAGGGCAGCGTTGCCATGCGTGGGCGTGGTGGCTTCATGGTAGAACACGATACGTTATGTGATACGTTGGATCTCGGTCTCGTGCGGCTTACAAGGACTTGCGAGACCATCGGGGTCTTGTAAGTTATTGTATTGCTTACCTTTGGTTCGTTGACACGGTAGAGGTCCCGATTCCGGCCCTTTCCGCCGAGGGGCGAATGACCCTTTTCAGGATCAAGTCGGAGCCGCAGACTGCATCGCGCGAACTACACGTGAACATCGACGAGCCGAAATCAGCCCAAACCGGCCCAAAATTGTCGTGCTCTCCACTCGTCATCCTGACTGCCGCAGGCGTGGCAAAGAAAGGTCGCAGAAACCACCCGCAAGGCGCCGACGACCCGCCCATCTAGCGACGTGACGACGCCAGATCGGCTCCTCAATCGTCCGTTTTTCTGTTGTACAACTGCTGTACAAATGGCGCCCGAGATGCCCGAAAACACCCCGGAACGCCCCAAAACGAGCTTCATTACACAACAACTTACGCAAGGCTGGATCGATTCGTAATCGGCAGGTCACCGGTTCAAGTCCGGTCGTCGGCTCCAGCCGCCCTGAAATCAACATATCCACTCCAGCCTTTCACAGCTCAGTTTCCACATAGCCAAGATGCCGCACCGTGGGTTTGCCGCGGACGTGACTGTACACTCGTTCTTCCACCGCGCGATCCGCGTGGATCGCGCGCTCATGCTGACGCACGTGCTCTGCCCAGGAGGCGGTGAGAAAGGTTTCGACGTAACGGTTCGGGTGCTCGAGATCGCGAAAAACACCCCAGCGATATGCGCCATCACGGCGACGAACGCGCTCGTACCCGTGGATAGATTCGAGGAACTCTGTTTCCTGTTCCGGTGCTACATCGTATTCCACAGTGACGAGAATTGGCCCCATCTCAATTCCATCCCCGGATGATTCACGGTTCAGAATGGTGGGCAGCCGCCAGTGTACCCAGGGAGTGACATCGACAGGCGCGTCTGGAAGCTTGAGAAATAGTCCTAAAGCTGTGGCGGCAATTGTTCCCGCGCCAGCCCATAACAGCGCAATACGCGTGTCAGTTCTTGTAGCCAGCCAGCCCCACGCAGCGCTTCCGGCAGCCATGGCTCCTTGAAAGACCAGCATCGATACTGCGAGGACGCGAGCCCTCACCCAATCTGGGGTCTGGTTCAGCACAATGACATTGAAAAACGAGACAAACACGATCCAGGCGGCGCCTGCCGTCAGCATGCTCAAACCCAGCATCGGCAGCACGTGAAGCAATCCTGCGGCGAGCGTACAGAGTCCGAACAGCAGAACCCCGCCCGAAACCACTTGCTCAGTCGAACATCGATCCCGAACCCGCTGCATTGCCAGTCCGCCCAGCACTGCGCCCACGCCAAAACACCCAAGCAGAAATCCATAACTTGTTGGCCTTTTGCTCACATCATGAGCAACCGAGGGCAACAATGCCAGAAGTCCGCTCGCGAAAAACATTACTGCCCCCGAGCGAATCAGGATTGCGCGGAGTGCGGGTGAGTAGCGAACATATCGAATCACTGCCGCCGTCGCGCCGCCCATCGTCTCACGGGGCCCCGTCCGTCTACGAGGTTTCTCCTGCCAGCGAGCGACGACAACAATAACGCCAATAGAAGAAACCGCATTGATGGCAAAGGTTGTGCTGATGCCGGCCAGTGCAATAACCACGCCACCCAAAGCCGGACCGACGGCTCTCGCAAAATTAAATTCGATTCCATTGAGTGCGGAAGCAGGTGGCAGATCTTCATTGGGAACCAGCTCCGGCAACGCGGCTCGCCACGCCGGGCTTTCGAATGCGTCGCCAGCGGCAAAAGCAAATGTCAGAATGAGGAGCAATACCGGGGAAAGTCGCCCCGCTATCGCGAGTGCCGCAAGGACAACTGCGACGCACGCCATCCATATTTCCGCAAACAGGATCAATTTGCGGCGATCGGCAATATCGCCGATGACCCCTGCCGGCACAGCAAGAAGGAAGAATGGCAGAGCGCTTGCAGTCTGAGTGAGGGCTATATATAAAGGCCCGGCATGAAGCGAAACCATCAGCCAGGCAGCGCCCACGCCCTGTATGAAAGTACCAATGTCGGAAGCGAGATCCGCAATCAGGAGATTACGAAAAGTCGGCGTGCGTAGGGGGTGCCAAAGGGTCGGTGCTTGGTGCGAGTTTTGGTCTACCCCGCTCAATAGTGCCCTTTCCTTGTGCAGGCAACAGGATAGCAACAGGCCCTGGCGCTGCATTGCCTTGCCACTGGTCCAGCTTCTGACAACTGGAAATGCACCAAGATTGGTACCGGTTTATCCACGGAAATTTCATATGGCTCCCTTGTGTCTGTAATGAAAGCCCCCGATAATCGCCATTAAGGTGAGTGACGGTCCTGCAACGAGCACAACCACTGTGACCCGATATAGCCGTCAGGATATTCTTCGCATCCTCCACCTCCGCGCCAGACAATTGCGAGCGTGGGAGCGCGCAGGGTTAGTTTCCTTTTCCGACGCCTACAGCTTTCAGGATCTCGTCCAGTTGCGCAAGCTCCGCGACCTGCGCGCCACGCGTCTCTCCGCGGCAAGTATTCGCGCCAGCGTTCACGCCATGCAGGCCGTCTCCGGCATGACGAATCCCCTCCTCGAAGCTGCCGCAGTAAAGAACGGCTCGCGCCTTCTCTTCCGCCACTGCGGCGCAATGATGGAACCCATCGCGCGCCAGTTCGTCTTCGACTTCGAGGGTCATCGGGATCTGGTGAAGGCAGAATCCGGTGGTGGTGTAACCGCTGCCCAGCTCCTGAACCGCACAGGGGCCATGTTTCTTGAGGCCGTGCGCTGCGAGGAGACGGGCAAGAAGAACGAGGCGGTTCAGCTTTACCAGGAAATCCTGAAGCTCGATGCCGGGCATGCTGCTGCGGCCATCAATCTGGGAACGATCTTCTACAACCAGCGGCAATTCTCCAGCTCGGAGCATCTTTACCGGCAGGCGGCCGACGCTGATCCGAATTATGCGCTCGCGTTTTTCGACCTTGGCAATGTGCTCGACGAGCTGCAGCGCCTCTCCGAGGCCGTCGATGCCTATAGAACGGCCATTCGCCTCGCGCCGTCCTATGCCGACGCGCACTATAACCTTGCCCTTGCCTACGAGCGCCTGAACGAACGGCGCAAGGCCCTGAAGCACTGGATGGCCTATCTGAAGCTCGACTCTACCGGCCCATGGGCGAACCACGCGCGCGGACAGACCAGGAAGATTCTGGATCGCGAGAAATTGAGGATTGTGGCCCGCGGTCCGCGGTCAGGCCATCTGAAAGCCTGCTAGAGGTGCCCGCACCTCACCCCAACTGGTTCCAAGGAATGAATTACTCACATAATTGGCTAACCATTCCGCCCGAATCTTTATAATGGAAGTAGACACAAATGGCCCGGGCTACTGGCTCCGGGCTTTTCTTGCTGGGGCGCAAGCCTTTTTAAGGAAATCAGCGTCAAGCCTAACCTATTTATTGTCAATCATTTACTGCTAACACCCTTATTTTCTATGAATTACAGCAATCGTGATCCACTGCCTCAGAAAAGGTGCAAGTGTGCGCGATAAGTCATTTGGATACTATAACATAGATTTAACTCCATTGTTTTCTATTTAGTACGGACACCTATCAGTTAAGCCTAATAAAATGAATCAATTACAAAATCCGTGGAGAGGGGTGGCCCCGGGCAGTCACCTTTCAAGTTGAGGTAGCTCTTCCTTCAGGGCCACGCCCGTGAGCTTGCGCCTGCGCGCCTCATTCAGGTAGCTGGCAATCTTCCTCGCCGCCAGCGAATAGCTCAGACCCTCAGGACGAATATTCGAGACGCAGTTGCGCTCGGCATCGCTCCGCCCAACACGGGGAGCCCACGTGATGTATGCCCCCAGCGAGTCCGGCGAGCTCAATCCCGGCCGCTCACCGATAAGCAGCAGCATGACCTCCGCCTTAAGGCGCTCGCCGATTTCGTCGCCAATCGCCACGCGGGCCTGCTCAGCGATCGCCACCGGCCCAAGCCCCCACCCCTCGCCGAGAAGGGGCAGTAGCTCATCGAGCACAGGCATCGCATGCCGCTCGGCGGCAATCGCCGAAAGACCGTCGGCGATGGCGATCGCCACGCAGCCCGGGTCCGGTTTAAGCAGCGCTCGCGATGCCTCACTGAGCTGCCTGCCTAAATCGGGCCGGCGCAGGTATTCGGTCCGGTCACGCGCCGCACTCTTTAGGCAAAGCGTATGAAAGCCGCGCTCGGTCAGCTGCGGGACGAGCGACGCTGAGCTGAGCTCGGCGTGGACAGCATCCCGCGCCTCGGCCAGGCATTGCGCCATCTCCAGCAGCTCAGAAGTCGCCAGGCTGCTTCCGGCCCGCCGCAGGCCGACACGGGCGGTTGTGTATCTGCGCAGGGAATCACTGGTCATGAGTTCAGCAGCCCTTGCATGGAAAGCTCCTTGCGGAAGCCGCGCTCCAGCCACGCCTCGAACTCCGGTGCGGGGCGAAGGCCCAGCGTGTTTCGGAGATAGGCCATGTCGTGGAACGACGTGCTCTGGTAGTTGAGCATCACATCGTCCGCGCCCGGCACGCCCATGATGTAGTTCACGCCCGCCACCGCGAGCATAGTCATGAGCGTATCCATATCGTCGTCATCGGCCTCGGCATGAGTGGTGTAACAGATGTCGCAGCCCATCGGCAGGCCGAGCAGCTTGCCGCAGAAGTGGTCTTCAAGGCCCGCGCGCAGGATCTGCTTGCCGTCATAGAGGTACTCAGGACCGATGAAGCCGACCACCGTGTTCACCAGCATAGGCTGGTAGCGCCGGGCGACGGCATAAGCCCGTGCCTCGCACGTCTGCTGGTCGACTCCGTGATGGGCGTTGGCGGAGACCGCGCTGCCCTGGCCGGTCTCGAAGTACATGACATTGTCGCCGCTGCCGCCGCGCTTCAGGGCCAGGCCCGCTTCGTAAGCCTCGTCGAGCAGTGCCAGATTCACGCCAAATGAGGTGTTCGTCTTCTCCGTTCCGCCGATGGACTGGAAGATGAGATCGACGGGCGCGCCGCGCTCCAGCGCCTGCATCTGCGTAGTGATATGCGCAAGCACGCAGCTCTGCGTAGGGATCTCGTAACGTTGGCGAACGTGGTCGATCATGCGCAGGAGCGTTGTAACTGTAGAAACGTTGTCCGAGACGGGATTGATGCCGATAACTGCGTCGCCCGCTCCAAGCAGCAGCCCGTCGAGGATGGAGGCGGCGATGCCTGCCGGATCGTCCGTAGGGTGGTTGGGCTGAAGCCGCGAGCAGAGTGTCCCCGGCAATCCGACTGTTGTGCGAAACCGGGTGACAACGCGAATCTTCCGGGCAACCAGCACCAGGTCCTGCAGGCGCATGAGCTTGGAGACAGCTGCAGCTATCTCCGGCGTGAACGCCCACGCCAAACCGGCAAGCAGGTCGCCTGAGGTTTCCTCCTGCAGGAGCCAGTCGCGGAGTTCGCCGACAGTCAGGCTGGCGATGGGCGCAAAGGCGGCCCGGTCGTGCGAGTCGATGATGAGTCGCGTGACCTCGTCGTCCTCGTAGGGAATGACCGCTTCGTTGAGGAACTCGATGAGCGGAAGATCAGCCAGTGTCATCTGCGCGGCCACGCGTTCGGCAGCGCTCGAGGCGGCTATTCCGGCCAGCTCATCCCCGCTGCGTGCGGGCGATGCTCTGGCGAGAAGCGTGCGCAGATCGTCAAACGAGTATGTGACACCGCGAATGGTGTGCTGATGCTTCATGGCTGGCCCACTTCCCAGCTATTAAGCATACGCGGGGCGCAGCAGCCGTTCTGGTGTTATGGCTGCTGCGGTGTCGCCGCCGAGGCCTGGGATGACGAGGCCTGTGGTGAAGTGGGAACGCCTGTTTGATCCCCGCTGGTAGGCAGCTGTGCCGTGCTGCTGGCTGGCCGCACAGAATCCGAATGCCGAGGCGGATGGGACGAAGCGGACTGCCCTCTCGGAGCAGGCAGTGGTTGCGCAGTCAGCGTGACCAGGTTCACGACAGAGGGATCATCGCGGAGCTTCACATAAAGGCCGGCACTGTCCGGGTGCGGAACAGCCAATACCTTTCCCGGAAAACCGTCCGGCACCTGCACAGCGTGCGAGAACTGGGGATCGCCGGAGACAGAATCGACCAGAAAGAGATCGGAGCCAATCAAAGTGCATGGCTGGTCGGGACTTGCGGGACACTTCAGATTCTGCAAATCAGGCAGGCGGACCAGTGTGGCAAGCGGTTGCCAGTCGCCCTTAGCTCCACTTCCATCAATCAGCCGGAAGCGCAGCGGGCCGAAGGCCGATGCCCCGAAAGCCTTGCCGGGGTTGAGACTGGCCAGGGCAGTCTTTGCATCCTGCAAGGTAAGTGTGCCGTCCGACATGCTCAGCAGAGTGGAATACGATGCGTCTTCGGTTGCAACCTCGACCTTTTCGTCGAGCGAGAACGTTGCCGGAAATTGTGCTTTCAGTGAGAACGTCAACTTGCTGTTCTGTGGCAACTCATCCGGTCCTGCAAGTTGGATATCGCTGGCTGTATTTGTTCCGTTGGCCTCGACACTCTTACCCATCAAAGTTACCTTCGGGCGCGATGGGCCGACGGTCGTCTGGAGATCGACGGTACGACCATCGTGGAGAACCACCTCCGTCTTGAGTTCCTTACCAGCAGTAAGACCGTCTGCTGCCTTCGAGTCCTTCGTCTCCAGTAACAACTCGTCGCTCCCTTGAGCATTGGAGAGTTTTTGGGGCTCAAACTTGATTCCATTAACTGCGATACTGGCGACTTCATCGAGTCGGCTGCCTTTGAGCACGCCATGATGATCGCCAGCATGGAGAGTAAAACTTTCCAGGTGGCCGGCTTCGGCGAAGGTGTGCAGGACAACCTCTTGCGGCTTGTCTAAACCAAACTGCTTGACGAAGAGTGTCAACGAGCCAGGCTGCACGTCTTTCAGCGGCAGGTTAACCTCGACGCGATCCGGCGCAACCGGCTTCCATTCAGCCTTGAGATCTTTACCCTGGCTGTTACGGAACTGGATCGAGTCGACACAGGTCGCGTCATCAGCCTCGAGGTGGAATGTGTCATCGCGGCCGACTATAAGAGCGTTCTGGTCGGCGGAAGCGAGCTGCCAATTCTGCTCGCGTACACCATGAAGATGGAAAGTCGGGCCATCAAATGGCGTAAAGCCCCAGTAGCCATGCAGGGAACCAGTGAGCGGGCCTTGAAGAGCGGAGTTTACGCTCGTACCCTTTTGCGCTAAAGCTTTCTGATCAACCACAAAACCGCCCTTTGCGGCGTCAGCCTTGAGCGGCAGATCGATTTTTTTATCACCTGCCTGAAGCCGTAAGACCAAATCTCGTGCATAACCGGTCGAGAAGACCAGTGGTGCACCGTCGGCGGGTAGGACAAGCGCGGTTTTTGTCGCGCAGAAGACCTGCTTTTCGTCGATTGGATGGAGTGGTGGAGGTTGTGCCGCCTCCACGGGAGGGAGCGCGACGACGAGGACGGATTTGGGATTATGGAAGGACGGCGGTGTGTTGAGCTTGAGGTCGAGAGCATTTTCATGCTGCGAGGCAAGCGCCGGGATGTATTGATATTCGGCGGTATGAAACGAGTCCATAATGCGTGCGATGTCCATGATGGACGCAATGTAAGGACTGTAGTAGCCGAAGTTAGCCCGTGGTGTATAGCTGGCTTGCATACCGAGGTCGCTTGCCGGACCCGAAGTCAGAGCGCCGACGATGGACATGCTGTGACCGTCATTGAGGATCAGACTATCCTGCTTTTGCACCAGGCAGGAGGCCTGCTCTTCGGTATCCCTGTCGAGGCAGTCTTTGTCGAGCTTCATACCGAGGCTGCGCGCAAGCAGTGGCGAAACATCCTTGAGGCTGCCAGGGTCGGTCAAATTAATTTTGTGTACAGCGTCGAGATAGGCGTCAAGACGCGAGCGGTCTAGGCTCGCCTGATTGAGATCCTGGGAGGCGCGGACAAAAGCGCCTGGGCGCCCACGCACGGCATTGACTAACGTCTTGAAGTCGCCGCCTGTCGCCGGAGCAAGAAAGAGCAACACCTGCTGCGCGCCTTCGGGAACGGTGACGTAGAGTCCCTCGGTGAATTTCTTGTCCCAGGTCTCAGCCTTGAAGAACCAGTCCTCGGGTGGCGGATTTGTCGATCCGCGCAGGAATGCGACGATCAGAAGATAGTGCGCAGCCTGGCCGGCAGGGAAATCGGGATTAATCCAGAGTTTGTCGCCCGCAGCGAGATTAGGCACAGCAGTGATGGGGAGTGTCTGGCCTCCACGCTTTACTTTGACTTCGATCCGCGGCCCGGCGAGGTCGAACGGTGCAGGGTCAGCAAAGGCAAGTGTCGTGGCAAGGCACAAAAATAAGACAAAGAAACGCAACGACGTGAATCTTGAGGCCATAGTCATAATTTTATCGGCTTTTCTGTGCCGGTGGTTGACTAACAACCATGCATAAATTACTTACGATGCCGCTAATGGCTGTATGGTAGAAACACCTTTTCTATGAATAAGTTGTGCTTTCAGGAGGGCGTAGAGGAACTTTTCTGACAAAGACCTGGCAGGTTAGCCTGACAAGCTTCAGTGGCTCGGCATGTCTCTAAGCGCAACCGGCCGTCTCGGCGGCGAGAGCAGTTGCAGCGTAATGGCGATGGCTGGGATCAGGAAGACGAGAGATCCGAAGACCCACATGAGAGCCCCCGCCGCGGCCTGATCGGCGAGTGCGTCAATTCCAAACATACGTGGTTGGTCCGCGTAACTGGGATAGAGAACCCGCCCGGAGAAACAAAGGAGAGCCGAGAGCGCTGTATTTATGATATCTGCTGCAAGAAGATAAGGGAGAAGTAGCCAACGCGAGCCGGTGTAATGACTGGGCCATGGTCGAATGACGGGCCACCAGAAGAGAACGCTAAAAAAAAGAAAGGAAGCATGCTCAAGGTTATGCCAGCGCCCCGACCGCAGAGCGAATTCATAAGCGGAGGGGATGTGCCAGCCGATAAAGGCAACGTTCATCAGCATCCATGCAACACCAGGTCTTACGAGCGATTTGAAAAAGCGCCGTAACCAACTGGTTCGAATCAGCGGTCCAAGGACGGAGCGTACGAATCTTCGGGGCAATCCGCGCAGGATGGGCACAACGGGTGCGGCCATGACGATCAACGGCGGCGCAATGGACATCAACACGAAGTGCTGTGTCATGTGCAGGAAAAGCAATCGGTCGCTTAAGGTATCGAGTGGCGAGGCGATGGCAACGATGATTGCAGCAATACCAGCCAGAAAACAGGAGAGACGCCACACCGGAAACAGTGCGGGACGGGTTTTGCGGATGCGCAACCAGCCGCGCCAGTAAACGATGGCGATGATTTCCAGTGTTAAGCATATCCAGGGCGGAAATACCCAGGCCAGAAAAAAAGATTCGGACATCTATTGCTTCATTGCACCTGTGTTTGGGGGAGTTAATTGTGCCGCGGCTGCCCTCGAGGCATCGGTAGCTGGTGGTTGGTTTGGTGGACGGAGGGTGACGAGGAACCTGACGAGTGCGGTAACTTCCGGAGGCGAGAGGTTCTTGCCGTACGCCGGCATATTGCCACCACCTTGCAGGACCTGGCGGATAAGTTGATCTTCGGTGAGGCGCGTGGCGACGCTGTCGAGAGCCGGTCCGCGTTGTCCCCCCAGGCCTCCGAGCATGTGGCAATTGCGGCACTGCTTGGCCTGGAACACGATTGCACCCTGGCGTTCCAGGGGAGACGCATTGTGTACCAGTTTGGGCGGGATAGGATCGCCACTCCAGGC
>DATAQX010000502.1:0-1516 GCA_036264455.1 Silvibacterium sp.
CTAGAGGCTGTTATGAACTTCCGTTGAGTAGTTTGCAGAGCTGAGCGAGCATGAGCCATGCGAAGGCGAAGTAGTGGTATCCAGCGAGGGAGTCGGAGAGACGCTCGTAGTCTCTGGCGAGCCTTCGAAATCGTGCGGCCCAGGCGAAGCTTCGCTCGACCACCCACCGTCTTGGCAGCAGCACGAAGCCGCGTTTTGCCTCGGTGTGTTTGATCACTTCCAACTGGATGCCATGCTTTTGAGCCGCGTCGGCTGCGGCCTGTCCGGTGTATCCCTGATCGACGTAGGCCAGTTCCACGGTGTGGCCTGTGATCTGTTGGACTTCTTCGGCCAGCCGCTCCACCTGGGCGCGGTCTTGTTCGCTGGCCGCGGTCACGTGTAAGGCGAGCAGATGGCCCAGGGTATCGACCGCCGCATGCACCTTCGATCCCTTGCGTCGCTTGGCACCGTCGTATCCGGCCCGTGCGCCCGACTCCGGCGTGGACTGCACCGTGCGGCTATCCACAATCATCGCCGTGGGCTGCGGCTTGCGCCCGGCGAACTGGCGCAACAGCGAGCGCACATCCTCCACCATGTTCTCGAAGACACCAGCCCGCATCCAGCGCTGCGTCTGCTGATAGACCACCGCCCACGGCGGCAGATCGCCGGGCATGAAACGCCACTGGTTGCCGGTGCGCACGATGTAGCGAAGACCGTTGAACACGGCCCGTAACGCGTGCTCGCGTTGCGGCGCGTCCTCTCGGCACAAGGTCAGATACGGAGCCACAAACGCCCACTCCTCGTCGCTCACGTCGCTGGGATACTTCGTCCAATACTGCTTCTCCATCTATCCATGCTCAAGGAAAAACAGCACCACCCCATCCTCTTATTGCAACAGGAATAAAAGTTAATAACAGGCTCTAGAGCAATCGCTCGCAAAGTTGAAAGAGTTTGAAGGTTGTGTGCCGTGGATGTATCGCGACACGGTGGGCAAGGTAACCGTAGGCGTGGGCTTGATGCTGCCCGACGCGAAAGCTGCTCAGGCGCTCCCCTTTGTCATCGGCGCTCGCTCTGCGACGCCCGAGGAGATCGCCGCGGAGTACGCTCGCGTCGATGCGATGGTAATGGGCCGCGCCTCCGCGTTCTACAAAACGCCAACCTCTCTCGTGCTGACGCGGCAAACGATCGATGCAAAGCTCAGTTCTGTCCTCGCCGGATTCGAGGCAGACCTGAGAACCGAATTCCCCCACTATGACTCCCTGCCCGACGGCATGAAGATGGCGCTTCTCGACATGATCTACAACCTCGGGCCGGCCGGACTCTTCAAAGGATTCCCTCACCTCATCTCAGCCGTCCAATCCGGCAACTGGTCGCAGGCAGCCGGCCATTGCACCCGCCGCGGTCCAAGCGCTGCTCGCAATAACTGGACCCAGCAGCAGTTCCTGAGCGCAGTCGTCGGCACGATGAAAGCAGAAGCCGAAGGCTGGCTGAGGCAAATCTGGGGTCGAATCCGTCAAATAGGTGACAGCATATTCGG
>DATAQX010000513.1:0-3534 GCA_036264455.1 Silvibacterium sp.
GGGCGCGCGGGCGGCTGTACAAATCCGACAATGTTACCCTCGGGATCTTTTACGTGAAACCAGAGACTGCTGTCGGAGCCGTGTTCGACACTTGCCGGTACCTCGACTTTGTGCGCGGCAAGGTAGAGGCGAAGAGCCTCAGCGTCGGTAGTGATGTAAGCCAGGTGGTCGAGACGGGTGGGCGAGTCTCCGGGAGGCAGTGGCAGGACCTCGACAAACTGGGTCGGATTCACGTAGTAGCGGACGCCATTCGGGTTCTCGGGGTCACGGCCCTTGAGAAGGCCGATGTCGTGGACATAATAATGTTCGGCGGCCTCAGGATGACTGGTGTAAACGGCGATGTGCGAGATGCCGGTAATGGGCGGCCGCGCCTGGGCAACGGCCGCCACGGGCAGTGAGAGCAAGAGAAGCTGAGCGAAAAGACGGCGCATTTCGAAGTCCTTTGGAGAGCGATACCAAGATAAACGATTTACGGGGGCACAGGGGGGAGATGACTGGTAGAGACTGCTGTTGCGAACGAACCGGCACGGAAATGGCTGCGTAGAACTCTGGCAGCCACGTTACTATGGGGCCAGACCGATGAAGAAGCGAAAGCGGGCCCGGAAGGAAACGTCTCCAAACTTACTGCGCGCCATGCTGGTGCTCTATGCGCTGGCCAGCCTGGGGTATTGGCTCGCAGGCAGCCTGGACCGCTGGCAGGTGCTTGTGCACTGGGACCAACGGGTGGCGCAGCCGTTCCGTTTTGATCTCGATACTCATGTTTTGGAGAGCACCAGGCCGGAAGCCGTTGCCGCGGGGCTGCACAATGGAGACCGCATCGACGGATTCAATGGCGGCGGCTACACAGGTCTGGCACAGTTAGCCGAAGTGCTTGTCGACAGCCGGCCCGGCGACGTTCTGGACGTCGAATATACGCGTGCCAATGGACCCCAGAAAACGTGCAGCATTACGCTGGCGCGAGCGGACTATCTCTACCATGACAAGTCTCCGGTTCTGGCGTTCTGGCAGGAGTTCTTCATCGTTGGCCTGCTCTCGCTGACCTGTCTCGGAATTGGTTTCTGGGTGGTGCTGGTAAAGCCGAGGGAGCCGACGGCGTGGCTGCTGCTGGTGCTGCTGACATTTCCCAGCGTAACTTTTCTCGATCCCGGACTCGCCACCGGCTTTTCCCTGATGGTTCGCAGTCTGTGGCGTCTCCTGATACAGGTTTCCGCCGCTCCGGCCTTGCTGCTGTTCGGCGTCTACTTCCCGGAGCGGTCGCGGCTCGATGTGCGCGCGCCGTGGATCAAGTGGATCATCCTGGGTGTGCTGGGAGTCTGCCTGGTAATTTTTATTCCTTCGCTTTACAAGGAATACTATGCCGGCGGCGATGGACCGCTCCTCACGAAGCTGAGCGACGTTGCGAGCACGGTGACCAATTATCTCGACCTGTTCTGCGTCTTCCTCTACCTCGCGCTCACGCTCGACAAATTGCGCTCGGCTTCAACCGAAGATGCCCGGCGTAGGCTGCGCGTTCTGAGTGCCGGCGTGGCTGTAGGCATGGGGGCGCTGATCCTCGTTTACGTGGTGCTGCCCCACTTCGGCATCAACGATCAGGATCGCAAACACTACTGGGTTCGTTATCTGGGAGCTACCATTTTCATGGTCGCTCCACTCACGCTGGCCTATGTGGTGCTGGTACAACGCGCCATGGATGTGCGCGCCATCCTGCGCATGGGCTCTCGCTACCTGTTGGCGAAGGCCTTTCTTTTCGTCGTGCAGATTGCGCTGATTACCGTCGCCATGTGGCGGCTGTTGCTGCCGGTCCTGAACAAGAAAGAACTCGAAGCCTCGGATTTCATAGGCGTCCTGGTATTTTTCGGACTGGTGCTGGCTCTAAGGCTGGGTTTTCACAAACGCATGCAGGCATGGATCGATCGCAAGTTTTTCCGCGAAGCCTACAACGCGGAGGTGGTGCTGAATGAGTTGTCCGACGAGGTTCGCCACTTCACCGAGACTGCTCCGCTGCTGGAAACTGTAGCCCGGCGCGTAGCCGAGACCCTGCACATCGATCAAATAGCGATGATGCTCCGGCGCGGCGAGATCTTCCAGTTGCAGCAGTCGATCGGTGTGACGGTCGACGGCACGCTTACGCTGCCGGCCCAGGCCTCGGCCGTCCGGTACCTGGCGGCGACCAACGAACCGGCGCGGCTCTACCGCGATGATCCAGATGCCTGGTATCTGATGGCGGGAACCGGCGAGCGTCATGTGCTCGACCTGGTGAATGCGGAATTATTGCTGCCGTTGCCGGGACGGAATCGGTTGATGGGGTTGATGGCGCTTGGGCCCAAACGCTCCGAGGCAGCGTATACACCTGCCGATTTGCATCTGCTGCAGACGGTGGCGACACAGACGGGCCTGGCGATTGAAGTGGCCGAACTGGCGCGGTCACTGGCCACAGAAGCGGCGCAGCGCGAGCGTGTGAATCGCGAGATCGAAATTGCCCGCGAGGTGCAGGAGCGGCTGTTTCCACAGGAGATGCCGACCCTTCCCGGAGCTACCCTGGCCGGGGCATGCCGGCCTGCGCTTGGGGTGGGCGGCGATTACTACGACGTCTTCGATCTGGGTGAAGAGCGCACCGGACTGGCGATTGGCGATGTAAGCGGCAAGGGGATTTCGGCGGCGCTGCTGATGGCCAGCCTGCGAGCCTCGCTGCGGGGCGTGACGCTCGACAGTCCGCGCGACTTTGCGAAGCTCATGGACAAGGTCAACCGCCTGGTCTTCGAGGCCTCGGCATCGAATCGCTACGCGACCTTTTTCTTTGCGGCCTTCGATCCGATGACACGACGGCTGGAGTGCGTGAATGCCGGACACAATCCGCCGATACTGCTGCGGACGGGGCTGGACGGCAAAACGCAAACACTGCGCCTGGAAGCTGATGGACCGGTGGTAGGCCTGTTGCCGGCGGCTCCCTATACGGAGCAGGCGATGACGCTCGTGCCCGGCGATCTGCTGCTGCTTTACACCGACGGCATCAGCGAGGCCATGACCCACGACGATGAGGAGTGGGGCGAAGAGAGGCTGATCAAGGCCGCGGAAAAGGTGAAAAGCAAACCGGCCTGCGAAATTCTGCGCGCCCTTTTTGACGCGGCAGACGCATTTACGGCCGGCGCTCCCCAGCACGACGATATGACCCTGCTGGTGTTAAAACTGGAGGGATGATGTTCGCGGTAAGACGCAAAACGCTGGCATGGCTGCTGAGCATCGCGCTCGCCGGACCGGGATTTTCTGCACCGGGGTTTTCCGCCCGCACGCTGGACCAACGCGTCCCGAAGGTCGCGCCTCGGCCGGCGGACACGCTCGTCATGCTGCCCGATGGATCGACCGTCCACGTGGAGCTGGCGAGGACTGAAGCTGAGCGCCAGTTCGGGCTGATGGAGCGCACCTCGCTACCGCAGGGACGCGGCATGCTCTTCATCCACGACCGGCCAGGGCAATATCCTTACTGGATGTACGACTGCAAGATCGGTCTGGACATTATCTGGATGGACCAGAACC
>DATAQX010000540.1:0-3919 GCA_036264455.1 Silvibacterium sp.
GTCCGGCCGTAATGGTGCAGGGCGCGTTCAACGGGGGCGGCAACAACCTGGGCCAGCTCCACGACGGGCAGAACCATTACGAGCTTCAGAACTATGCTTCCATTTCTCTCGGTGATAACCTCCTGCGCTTCGGCGGACGCTTTCGCTACCTTCAGGACGGGAACACTTCGACGGCAGGCTTCAACGGCCAATTCATCTTTTCCTCGATCAATGCCTATGAGATCACCGTTCAGGGGTTGGCCAACGGGCTGACGCCGGCGCAGATTCGAGCAGCGGGCGGTGGCGCCAGCCAGTTCGCGATCACGCGGGGAACGCCGGAAGTATCGGTCAACGTTGCCGATCTGGGCCTCTATATCGAAGATGAGTGGAAGATGACGCCCAACATGACGCTGACTCCGGGCCTGCGCTTCGAGACCCAGAGCGGTATCCCCGATCATGCGGAGTTCGGCCCGCGCCTGAGCTATGCGTGGGCCATCGGAGCGGGCAAGGACAAGCCGGCAAGGGCAGTACTGCGTGCCGGCATCGGAATCTTCTACGACCGATTCCCGTCGGATTTGATCGCCAACGCAGCCCGGCAGAATGGCGTGCTCCAGCAGCAGTACGTGGTCAACTTTCCCGATTTTTACCCCAGTGTTCCTCCCATTGGATCTCTGGGCCCGGCAACGTTGCCGACCATCTACCGCATCAGTCCGCAGCTGCGCTCGCCCCTGACGGTGCAGCACAGCGTGAGCATTGATAAGGAGTTCTTCAAGCGGCTCACGCTGTCGGTCGACTACACGTACTATCGCGGAGTGGATCAGCTCCTGACGCGCAATGTGAATGCACCCCTGCCCGGCACCTACAATCCGGCCGATCCAACCAGCGGCGTGCGCCCGCTGGGCACATTGCAGAACATCTACGAATACGACTCTCTGGGTGCCTCCAAGCGCAACCGTATCTTTACTAACTTCCGCCTGCAGACCAGGCCTGTGCTGCTCTACGGCTACTACATCTTCGGCTACAGCCGCACCAATACCGGAGGCCCTGGCAGCTTTCCCTCGAATCAGTACGATCTCCATGTAGACTATGGCCGCGCTGCGGATGATATCCGCAACCGCCTGTACATGGGAGGCTTGGTCAACCTGCCAGGCAAACTGCAGCTCAATCCATTTCTGGTGCTGCAATCGAGCGTGCCGTTCAATATCACGATCGGGCAGGATCTGAATGGCGATTCACAATTCAACGACCGGCCGACCTTTGCCACTAACCTGAGCCGCCCCAGCGTCTACCGGACGAGGTGGGGCAACTTCGATGCTGATCCGCTGCCCGGACAGACGGTTATCCCGATCAATTACGGGACAGGCCCCTCCCTGACAATGCTCAACCTGGAGCTGACGCGGAACTTTAGCTTAGGGCCAAAGCTTTCGGATCAACCGGCCGCTCAGGCAGCGGCCCTCGCCTCCGGTGCGAAGCCGCCCAAAACAGAAATTGCCCGGCGTTACCGGATGAGTCTGGGCATACAGGCGCAAAACGTGCTGAACAACGTCAATGGGGGAACTCCCGTGGGAGTACTCGGATCGCCGCTCTTTGGTCAGTCGACCACGCTCGCGACTACGGAGTTCTCGAGCTCGCAGGCGAATCGGATACTCTATCTCCACCTGCGGCTGGACTTTTGACGCTTAGGTGCGATCGAAGAAGCGGAAGAAAAGGGATGGCTTGGAAACAGGTTCGGCGAGCGCCACCAGTTCGGCCTGCTGCTGATTGCTCAACGGGGTGAAGTCGCGGGCGAGCTGCACATTTTCCTGCAGCTGAGCTATCGAATCGCAGCCGATGATAACGGTCGAGACGGGCTGCGAGAGCGTGTAGTAAAGCGCCTCGCGCATTTTCAGAGTGCCGGGTCGCGTCGCGGGCACGATGCCCTCCCAGGAGTGTTCCTGCTGCGCCATGGATGGCGGGGTCCATGACGCGAGCAGTCGTCCTCGAGCCGGAACCTTCATGCCAATGATGCCCATCTGCCTTTCCACCGCCAGGGGTAGCAGACCATCGCCAAAGCTATAGTGATGCGGGTCGGCGGCGTTGATAGCCATGAGGATGCAGTCAAAGGGATAGCGGTGAATGCAATCCATAAGCGCGTCGGGGCGGAAGTGGCCGGTGATGCCGAGGTAGCGAACTACCTTTTGCTCGTGCATGTCGATGAGGGCTTCCATGGCGCCGCCCTTGGCGAAGACCTCATTCACGTCCGTGGCCGTGCCGATATCGTGCAATTGCCAGAGATCGACATGATCGGTGTTGAGCAGCTGCAGCGATTTCTCGATCATCTGCATGGAGCCGTCGCGGGTGCGCTCCTTGGTCTTGGTAGCGAGAAATGCCTCGTTGCGGCGGTGCTTCATCACTTGTCCAACGTACTGCTCGCTCCAGCGGGGAGGACCTCCGTAGATAGAGGAGGTGTCGATGTAATTCACGCCGAGATCGAGAGCCCGGTCGATGATAGGAACGGCGATGTCGAAGTTGTCGGCGCGTTCGAGGGCAGCCTGTCCGCCGAGCGAGAAAACTCCCACTTTATAACCGGTCTTGCCCAGGTTGCGGGTGGGCATGGCGGTCTGCGTGCGGGGATTCGAAGGCAAAGGTGGCAGCGGGGCCGCGGCGGCGCGCGCCGGCAGCGCGGAACCCGTGAGCACCGCAGCGGTTACGGCTCCAGATTTTTTGAGGAATTCGCGGCGATCGGGATTATCGATGTTGGCCATAGCTGCACCCCATTTTCGATATCGTTCTCAATACCTTGAGATATCTGCACTCCGTTTTATCACAGGAAGATTATTCCCTGCCTCGAAGAATCGCGGCCATGACGCGGAGGCAGCGCCGCGTCGGGTGTCAAGAGTAAGACTGGCGCAGCAGAGGCTACGCGATAACCTTCGATATCCCGCAAAATTGCGTGGAGTGTGTCAGAATCAGCAACAAGAGTAATGATGGCCAATAACAATTCAGTCAATGACGATCCCAATCTGCGAGACTTGCTTGTCTTCCACAATGTTGCACGGGCGCTGACTTCGTCGCTCGACCGGGACGCGATTCTGCGCGCGATCATGCAGCAGATGGAGCAGTTCTTCAAGCCGGAGACATGGTCGCTGCTGCTCCTTGATGAAGCACGCAAAGAGCTCTACTACGCGGTCGCCGTGGGGCACACTGAAGCGGATCTGGCGGAGCTGCGGGTTCCGGTGGGCCAAGGCCTTGCCGGATGGGTGGCGGCACACGGTGAGAGCCTGATCGTTCCCGAGGTGACCCAGGATCCTCGTTTCGATCCGCGGTTTTCAGCGCCGGCAGACAAGGAAGTGCGGGGCAGCTCGTTCCGGGTGCGGTCGGCAATCTGCATGCCGCTGCGGTCGCGGCTGCGGACGCTCGGAGTGATTGAGCTCTTCAATTGCCAGCTGGATACGCTGAGCGATTACACGATTTCGTTTCTGCACGTTCTGTGCGACTATGCTGCGATTGCGATCGAGAATTCGCGCGCGATGGAGCGTATTCAGGAGCTGACCATCACCGATGAGTGCACAGGGCTGTTCAATGTACGGCATCTTTACCGGCAGATGGAGACAGAGATCGACCGCGCGCGGCGCTTCAAGTCGCAGTTCAGCCTGATCTTTATCGACCTGGATTATTTCAAGCAGGTTAACGATGAATATGGACATCTGATTGGCAGCCGCGTGCTGGCCGAGGTTGGACAGGGACTGAAGTCGCTGGTGCGTGAGGTGGATTCAGTGTTTCGCTACGGCGGCGACGAATTCATTGTCCTGCTACCGGAAACCGGCAAGGCGGGAGCACAAAAGACGGCAGAGCATTTGCTGGGAGAACTTCGCGGGATGCGATTTGCCATCGACCACGGGCTGAGTCTTCCCGTGCGGGCAAGCTTTGGGGTAGCAACCTATCCCGAAGACGGTTGGTC
>DATAQX010000555.1:0-7505 GCA_036264455.1 Silvibacterium sp.
CGGGGTGAGGGCCAGCAGATCCCGGCCGCCGAAGCGAATGGATCCCCCTACCTGCGCGGTCGGATCGAGCAATCGCAGCACGGCTAGTGCCGTGACCGACTTTCCCGACCCCGACTCCCCTACAAGGCCCAGAACCTGACCTTGCTCCACGCGCAGGTTCAACTCGCGGACTGCTGCCGTTGTGCCAAAACGAATTGCCAGACGATCAATTTCAAGAAGAGACGCCACTCGCCCATGCTATCGAAGACCCGCATACAAAGCACACTGCGCAGCTAAGTGTTGAGAGAAGCGTGGCCACAAACACTCAATCCGGCAGAACCGCCTCTGAGGAGATAGTGAAGTGCGTCATTACGCCGGGGGCCGTGCGCGGTCCATTTTCCAGGCCAGGTTGACCTCCTCCGATCCAGGCCTGCACGTTGCCCCGTTCGATGCGCCGCTTCCCGGACTCATCCACGATGCTCAAGTCACGTCCATGCAGGGTAAAGGTGACGGTCTTCTTCTCGCCACGGTTGAGATGAATTCTCTGGAAGCCGCGTAACTCTTTCAGGGCTGCGCCCGGCACTCCCTCATGTGTGAGATATAGCTGCACGACCTCATCCGCGGGCATCGAACCGGTGTTTGTCACGTCGGCCGAGATGATCACGGTTCCGTCGGCAGCCACCTGCTCGGGGTTGATATGCAGCCCGCTGTAGGCGAAGGTTGAATAACTGAGACCGTAGCCGAAGGGATAAAGCGGCTCACCCTTGAAGTAGCGGTAGGTGCGGTTCTCCATCGAGTAGTCCTCAAAGGGAGGCAACTGATCGACTGACTTGTAGAAGGTTACGGGCAGACGTCCCGCAGGGCTGAAGTCTCCTGCCAGCAGCTCAGCGACCGCTGTTCCCCCGTTTTCTCCTGGATACCACGCCTCCAGAATCGCGGGCACGTGTTCGTCAGCCCAGTTCACAGCAAGGGCGCTTCCGTTGGTAAGGACCAGCACCATTGGTTTGCCGAGAGCGGATACGCTCTCCAGCAATTGCTGCTGTGGGGAGGGCAGTCCGAGCGCTGTGCGATCGCCGCCGGCGAAGCCCTCGGCCTTCACTTTCATCTCCTCGCCCTCGATACGCGCGGAAAGCCCAAGCACCATCACTACAATGTCGGCATCGCGCGCCGCTGACACCGCTTCTTTCTCTTCGCGCCCGGGAATGCCCCACACCAGCCTCGCTTCGGCCGAGCGCACTGTCTGAAAATATTCGATCTTCACCGCGTAGGGATGATCCTTCTCGAGATGGATGGCCTTCGTCGTGGTCGTGGACGGCCGATGCGTGGTCCAGTCGTCCACCAGCGGTTCTCCGTCTACCCACACGCGGTAGCCATCCTGTCCGGTAAATCCGAGAACATAGTCCCCTGTCTCTTCCGGAGAAAGCACGCCGGTCCAGCGCACGGAATAGTTCTGCTTCAGCCGCGGCGGCACACCGCCGAATCCCCAGACAAAGTTCACCGCCGTGTCGGTGCGGCGCAACGACGGCTCGCCCTCAAGTTTGATATTGTCGAAGTATTCGGCCTTCAACCCGTGCTGCTCGCGGCTTTTGCTTGTGAACAGCGCCGATGAAGGAACCGGCTTGACGACCGTGCCGATCAGCCCCGTCCCCTCTACGTACCGAACCGTCGATTTCGGAAAACGCTTCTTCAGTCCAGCCAGAATGGTTACTGGCGCCGAGGGTGTTCCGTTGTAATTGCCTTCAAGCGCGTCCAGGCTGTCGGCATCCGGACCGATCACTGCGATCTTTGCATAAGTCTTTTTCAAGGGAAGCAGCGCGTTGTCATTTTTCAGCAACACCAGAGATTCGCGAGCCGTCCTGAGGGCGAGGGCTCGATTTGCAGGCGAGTCGTTTGCTGTCGCATCCAGCCCGGACCACGGCACCATGGCTGGCGGATCGAACATTCCCAGCCGAAACCGAGCCGTTAACAGCCGTATGACTGCCTGATCGACGATCGCCTCCGGCAGAATGCCCTGATGCACTGCATTGAGCGCGGCCGTACGCTCCAGATGCACACGGTCCTGCGGCGGCTCGCCGCAGATCAGATCCGTGCCGGCCTTGAGCGCCGCAGCTACTCCCTCCTCCTGTGTGGGCTTGAAATGATGGTGAGCGGCAATATCCTCGATGGCCCCGCAGTCGGAGACTACATAGCCATTGAATTTCCATGCCCCGCGAAGATGATCCTGCAGCAGATTTGTGTTCGCGCAGGCTGGCTGGCCATTCAGTGAGTTATAGGCGCACATCACTGACTCTGCCCGGCCCTCGGTCAGCGTCGCCCGGAAAGCAGGCAGGTAAGTGTCTTCCATATCGCGCGGTGACGCGGTCACGTCCACGAAGTGACGGGTGGACTCCGGGCCGCTGTGGACGGCAAAATGTTTTGGCGTCGCGACCACCTTTAAGTATTTTGGATCGTCGCCCTGCAGCCCGCGCACGAAGGCGAGGCCCATACGCGAGGTCAGAAATGGATCTTCGCCGTAAGTCTCCTGTCCGCGGCCCCATCGCGGATCCCGAAAAATATTGATGTTCGGCGACCAGACGGTGAGCCCCTTGTACCAGACGGATGATCCGTCCTGTCCTTTGCTTGAGTTGTACTTCGCCCGGAACTCGGTACTGATGACAGTGGCATCCTGTCGGACGAGTCCGTCATCGAAGGTTGCAGCCAAACCGATCGCCTGCGGAAAAACCGTCGCAACTCCTGCGCGCGCGACACCATGCAGGCCCTCGTTCCACCAGTTGTACTCGGGAATCCCGAAGCGCTCGATCGCGTCGGAGGTATGTCCAAGCTGCGACACCTTCTCTTCGAGCGTCATGCGCTGCTCGAGATCGCGCGCTCGTTCTTCAAAAGACAGGTTGGTGTTTTTGTATGCCGGAAGCGCGTTTTGCTGGCCAACGCACGCTGGCGGGATGCATGCCAGCAGGGCCTGAAGAGCGATCACCAGGGAACCGGTTTTGATGTGCATAAGCCTCGCGGAGGGATGATAAATCAAACCGGTTCTCCGCAGTTTAGCGCCCTAGGCCAGCTCTACCTCGATCTTTTCTGCCTCACGATCGAGCTTCACGATTCGGAAGCTGCGAACTTGACCGGCCTGAAGTGATTCCGATTGATGAGAGGCGCGCGGCGCATCGCCTTTCCAACGAGCCTGCAACATGGATGTAAGTGAGGAGAGGTCCGGTTTAGCTTCAATTTTCTCTTCCTTGACTGCGGAGGCACTTATCGGCACTCGACAGGTCGCGCGAACGCCTTCACCAAGCTCCACCGTGGCAAGACCCGATGATTGTTCCCCTGACTGTTCTACGATGCGGCCGGAAACGAGGTCGCCCTCCGCGTGTTCAGCAAGATACTCATCCATGCTGGTGGGAATCAGCTGCTTGATGCTCAGCTTGATCTGGCGTTTCTCCGTATCGATGCCAAGCACCTGGGCCTTTACCGTCTGCCCGGCTTTGAATACGTCCTGGGGATGGTTGATGCGTTTGTCGGCGCTGATTTCGCTGACATGAATGAGGCCCTCAACCCCTTCTGTAAGCTGCACAAAGGCGCCGAACTTCATCATGCGTACGATGGGACCTTCGATTGCCGAACCCACAGGGAATCTCTTCGGCACTTCCGCCCATGGATCGCCGAGCGCCTGCTTGAGTCCGAGAGACAGGCGGCGTTCACCCTGGTTCAGGGATAGAACAACGGCATCTACCGTATCGCCTTGTTTGAGGAGGTCGCTGGGTTTCCTCACCTTCTTCACCCATGACATCTCCGAAACGTGAATGAGGCCTTCAATCCCGGGCTCCACTTCGACAAATGCTCCGAAGTCGGCCAGGCGAGTGACGGCACCGGTGATCCGCTGGCCCACCTTGTATCTCTCTGCTGCGGAATCCCAAGGCTCCGGTTGAAGCTGTTTCAAGCCGAGCGAAATTCGTCTGCTTTCTGCGTCGATCTTCAGGATTTTGACTTGAAGCTGTTGGCCTGTGGACAGCACATCTTCCGGCTGACTCACCCGGCTCCAGGAGATATCACTCACGTGCAGCAGTCCATCGACGGCGCCAAGATCAACAAAGGCGCCGTAACTGGCAAGACTGCGAACCTGGCCGCTGACGATGTCACCTTCCCTGAGCTCCGAGAAGCGGCTCTGTTCGAGTGAACGGGCCTGCTCTTCAGCTATCACGCGGCGATCGACGACGACATCCTCTTCCGCCACGTCCAGCTTGATGATCCGACAGGTGATCTCCTGATCGACAAGCTTTTCCAACTCGCCGGCGTCACGAGTTCCACTACGGGAGGCGGGCATAAAGGCGCGCACACCCACATCAACACTGAGGCCGCCCTTTACGACGCCTGTCACTCTTCCAGTAATCGGCGACTTCTGAGCAAAAGCTTCTTCGAGCGATGCCCAGTCCGTCACTCGCGCGATCTTGACGCGAGAAAGCTCGTAATAGCCTTCTTCATTGCGCCCTTTCACGGATACCGGAAACCTGTCGCCGGGCGCTATCCCATCGGCATTGTTGTCAAAGGCTCCGCGTGACAGAACTCCCTCGACCTTGAAACCGATATCCAGGAATACCGAGTCGGCGGAAATGGACACCACTGTCCCTTCCAGCTGCTTTGTGCCATCTTCCGCCTTATGGGCATGGCTCTGCTCAAATTGCGAAAGAAGCGCGCCAAACGATTCCGTCGTTTCGGTTACGGGTTCAGGGGTACCGTCAGCGGACGGCGCGGTTTCTGGAATGCTCTCGTTTGTCATGACCGTTTAGATTTCATTTTTGCATGATTCAAAGACTGGCGTCTCAGGGATGGACCTTGAGCCGGCAATCCTGTTTTCTTCCTGGGAAAGTTTTGAAGAGGCCTGGGGTCCTTCATCTCCTCTGACGCTGCTATCCTCTCTTTTGGAGGAATGACGTTCCATGCTCAACCTTGAAGGTCGCGTCGCCGCCGTCTTTGGACTGGCCAACAAACGCAGCATCGCCTGGGGCATCGCCCAGAAGCTTCAGCAGGCCGGAACACGCCTCGCTATCAGCTACCAGAACGAGCGCATGAAGGCCGAAGCCCAGGACCTGATCGCCGACCTGCCCGGTGCTGAAGCCTTCCAGTGCGACGTCTCGAACGACTCGGAAATCGATCAGATCTTTGCTCAGATCAAGGAGCGCTACGGCAAGCTCGACGTGCTCGTCCACTCCATCGGCTTCGCTCCTGGTGAAGAGCTGAAGAACGACTTCGTCCAGACGACGCGCGACGGATTCCGCATCGCACATGACGTGAGCGTGTACTCGCTCATCGCGCTCAGCCGCGGGGCTATGCCACTTATGACCGACGGTGGCAGCATCATCACGCTCACTTATTACGGGTCAGAAAAAGTCGTCCCGCATTACAACGTGATGGGCGTAGCTAAGGCCGCGCTCGAAGCCACGGTTCGCTATCTTGCCGCTGACCTCGGCCGCCAGAATATCCGCGTCAATGCCATCTCCGCCGGACCGATCAAAACCCTCGCTGCACGCGGCATCGGCGGCCTGAGTGACATGCTGAAGGCTCACGCCGACCGTGCGCCGCTGCATCGTAATACCGAGCAATTGGAAGTAGGCAGCACCGCCGTTTTCCTTGCCTCCGAACTTGCCAGCGGAATCACCGGCGAGGTGATCTACGTCGACTCGGGCTACAACATCATGGGCTTCTAAAGCCTCTTAACAGGCCCTGACCGACTCGCGGAACTTTGCCGGCCATTCCATCGTAGCTACACTGGAGTAGGTTTTCGCGAAGATGATCAAATTTCTGCTTTGGTGTGTTCTTCTGTTTCTCTGCTGGCCGCTGGCTTTACTGGCGCTTATCGCGTATCCGATCGTGTGGCTGCTTCTGTTGCCATTCAGGCTGGTGGGTATCGCCGTTCATGGCGCTCTGGATCTGGTCGCCGCCATCATATTCCTTCCCGGACGCCTGCTGCGCGCGATCTAGCTCCGAGGCGTTACGTCTCTCGGGAATTGGTCACTCTTCTTCCTTCGGCCTCATCTTGATGCACACTAGTAGTCAAGAGGGATATCGCCTGCGGTGCGTTCCGCGCATTGAAATCAAGAAAGCGGGGTGGCTTGATGCCACCCCGCGGCCGCTCCCAATGTACTTTTGAACCCCGGGATTACGGAGCGGTCGATCCGAAACTGTCTCTGAGCGGCAGGGCATATACGCCGAGTGCGGCAGCGTCGAAGCGTTCAGCTCCGCCGCTGGGATTGTTGAGAATATATGGCTCGCCAGGCTTGTCGGCCCGCACCATCTCGGAGGAACCGCCGCCATCCAGATTGAGCGCGCTTTCACAGCCGAGCGCAAGCATGAATGCAGCGGATTGGCCATTAGTGGTTCCGATGGAGTAGCCGCTCACGCGTCCGTCAATGATGACGAGGTAGAGAAAACGGTGATCAGGCGACAGGCCAACGACGGTCCGCGGATTGGGGTCGGCGGGGTCGCCTTCGTCGGGACTACTGGCACTGATATCCACGCCATTCTGGACGATGATCGCCGAGCCGGCAACCGCGGTCCAGGTGGTCTTCAGGTCGATGTTCGGGGACTGGTCGATGACCGCATCGTTGTCGCGCGTGATTGCAAGCACGGCCTCGCTCTGCAGCGGATCGGTGGTCGGGAGCGCGACGATCTTACCCTGAGAAACAAGCAGGCCAATCACCTCCTTGGGCTCCGCAAAAGAGTCGCAGCACGGAGCGAAAAAGTTTGCGTTGATCGCAATGCGCACGCGATGCTCGGCCGCGAACTGCGAGATCGTTTCGGACATGGTAGACAAGCCACCAGGCTGCGGCGCGCCAAAGGATGCGTCACGCGGCGTGGTAATGAAAGAGATGCCGGGGGCTTTGAGGTCCACGCGCGTCACATAGGCACGGCTTACGGTCGGGCTGCTGGATGGGCCGGCCTGGATCGTGGCGGTTTCATAATCTACGCCGACAAAGAGAGGCGAAAAGCCGCTCTGCTGGATAGTAGTCTGCGCGAAAGCCGCATGGCAAAGGATCAGTGTTGCGCCGATCAGATATTTACGCATTTCAAGGATCTCCTTCAGTTTTGTAGTCGGGTTGATGAACAGGTTTTCAGCCCAGGAGTTTGCCGGCACCTTCAGCCTTGGCCGTATGGTGCAGGCTGTGCTGATATAGCCGCCTGTTCCGTGAAAAGAGAACAGGGTCATGCCGGCCATCGTTTTTCATTTGGACCAGGGAACAAAAGCATCATCGATACATGGACATGACACTTCGGCAGCGGCGCGATGGCCGATACTGTTTGTATTCGAGAAAGCTGTGTTTAGAATGTGCGTATCGTGGCTGTAGCAGACGGTTCTACTCAGCTGCCGTTTTCATAACTGAGCAGGATCCGCTCATACACAAACAGGCAGACATGGTACGGCATGTGCTATGCGACAAATACGCTCGAACTCTGTCGCACAGCGATAAAGATAGGTTCTGCTTATGAAGAGATGTTGAACTGCCCATGAATGTTCTATGGAGATCCAGGCCTGC
>DATAQX010000515.1:0-3208 GCA_036264455.1 Silvibacterium sp.
GGAGGCAGCGATCGCAAAGCGGTCTAGAAGGTTCTGAGAAGCATCGTCCGAATCCAGGTCGATATAAGTGTATGGATGACCATTTCGGCCCAGAAATTCCCGGATACGCAGCGTATCTGCAGAATGTCGTGAGCCAATTACGCCGACATTGCCCAACTCTCGGTTGATCAGCATAAGCCTGCGTAACATAAATGCTCGCAAAAAAATCTCACTCAGACCGGCATCGCGCGCCACAAGAGCGCGAAGCTCTTCTGGCCGAACCTCCATAATTTCCCCTGCTTGTATCACTCGGGCCTGTACTACGGTTCGCTGTCCTGCGATCGATCCCGCCTCGCCGGTGAACATTCCTGCGGACATGTGTGCGACTAGCCGTTCGCCGTGGACACTTGGCTGAACGATCTCCAGGAAGCCTGATAAGAGAATGAAGCACGGCCTTCCCACCTCTCCCGGCCGATACAGAATCTCGCCAAGCTCCGTCTGGCGCACTCGTCCATACGGCCGCGCACGATCTATCTCGGCCGCCGTGAGGATCGGCCACATCTCTCTATCCGTGCTGAGCCCACTAAGAGTTGGCGATGAGGACATGGCTATGACCTGAACTCGAATTGCGCAAGTGGTTAGCGTGTAAAGGCCTGGTCAACCCTTTGGTTGGTATGAGCAGATTCATGAGTTTTGCCCTTTCCTGACAGAGTTAGGAACCGCGTGGGGCGCCGACCTAGCGCGGGATTTGGCCCACGTAATATCCGAGCCGATTTTCGACATCCCCAGGCTTATGGAAGCCGCGCTCCATCAGCGCCTTGATTGCATCCTGGGCGGCGGAGCGCCCGAGCGAAGCGATGCATGCATCCCACCCGGCGCCCAGCTCGACGTCAGGGGGCAGGCTGGTGTTGACAAGGCGCTTGGTGTTGGCGATTGCCCATTTGTCGAACTTGGCAATCCGGGTCGCGAGCGCCTCTACGAACGCATCCAGCTCGGCGTCGGGTAGGGCGCGATTGACGTAGCCGTAGGCCTCGGCCTGCTCCCCCCTGATGTCTTCCGAGCTCAAGAGCACCTCAAGGGCGCGGTTTCGACCGATGAGGTGGGGCAGCCGGGCCATGGGGCCGCCGCCGGCGACCATCCCCACGCCCACCTCCCATTGCGAGATGATGGTCTTTTCGCGGCTGGCGAAACTCATGTCGCAAGCGAGCGTGATCTCGCTGCCGTTGCCGGTCGCCCGAC
This sequence comes from Silvibacterium sp., assembly GCA_036264455.1. Taxonomy (GTDB): domain Bacteria; phylum Acidobacteriota; class Terriglobia; order Terriglobales; family Acidobacteriaceae; genus Silvibacterium. The sequence goes on from DATAQX010000515.1 coordinate 1,219, forward strand.
CGCGGATGAGGGCGATTGAGGCGACTGGCAAGTGGGTCAGACGCACGAGAAAATCCGGCCACGGAGGCAAGCCAGTAGGACCGGCCGGCATTGAGGTGAGGTCCTCGAGTTTGGCCGTGAAATCGGAGTGATTCAGGAAGTAGTCGTCGACCGCGCTGTCGAAGACCACGACCCTGACATGCTCGTCGGCCTCGAGAGCGTCGATGACTTCCTGGAATTGCCGGACCATCTCCGGGCCCATGACGTTGATCGGCGGGTTGTCGATCGTGACACGCCAATAGGCGGGTGACCGCCGGGTAACGCGAATCTGTGCCGTTTCCGTGCGTGCGTTTACAGTTGTCATGGATTCTCCTCTGTATTTGTTAGTCTCGAAAGCCAGTTGATTGCCCTGAGCGCCTTCTTGTGATCTGGATTATTTGTTCGTCGCCAGAAGTTGGTTAATTACTGTCGCGCCTGCCTCGCTGACGACCTCGTCCTGGGAATCCGTACCTCCCGAACAACCGATTGCGCCGATAATCATTCCCTGGTCGATCAGTGGAATGCCGCCACGAGACGCAATGACTCCATCGAACGCAAGCAGATAGTTGAGATGCATAAGCTGGATTCCGTCCTCGAAGATCTTGGTTGGGCGCCGGAAGGTCGCGGCTGCTCGCGCCTTGTGTTCCGCTATTTGAATGGCCGCAAGCATCGCACCGTCCATTCGTTGGAAAGCAACTAAGTTACCGCCGGAATCGGCTACTGCTACGTTCATCTTCCATTTTCGCTTCTTCGCCTCTGCCACGGCGGCGTGAATAACTGCCTGGGCTCGGTCGAGTGATATCGGGGGTCCATAGGGCACATCGAAAGGTATTTCGTCTGGGACGACATCAAGAGGATTCGATGCCGCGGGCGGCGCTTCAACGGCGATTGCTGTTTTGTTGCTTGACATATTTTCCCTCCGAAGGGTTAGGAAGTTATCTTCAAGGACCTGTCCGAGACGCGTTATTTATGAGCGGCCTGGACGGCTAGTACCACCTTGGCTGGCGCAGCAGTTAAGCCGCTTTCTGCGCGAGCAGGGTAATGAGGTTCTGGGCTGCAGAGGTTGAGGAATGAGGATTCTGGCCTGTGATGAGACGACCATCAACGACTGAAAACGGCTGCCAGTTGGCAACCTTCTCGAAGGTGGCTCCCAGCCGCAGCAGCTCATCGTCAACCAGAAACGGCACCACATGTGTCAATTGGACTTCCTCTTCTTCTCCGTTTGTGAAGCCGGTCACGCGCTTACCTTTGACAAGTGGCTCACCCTTGTAGGTCACATGGCGCAGCACGCCTGGCGAGTGGCAAACCAAGGCGATCGGCTTCCCAGAGTTGTAGAAGGACTCTAACAAGGCGATCGAATCAGCGCTTTCCGCAAGATCCCACATGGGCCCGTGTCCCCCGACGTAGAAGACCGTGTCGAAATCTGCCGATTTCATATTAGCAAGTTTGACAGTGTGCGCGAGATCGCTTTGTGCCTTCGCGTCCTGCTTGAACCGTGCCATCGCAGGGGTCTGATTCTCTGGCAGATCGCTCTTCGGATCGACCGGTGGTTGGCCGCCCATCGGTGAGGCAAGCGTCAACTGCACGCCGGCGTCCCGGAAAACAAAGTAAGGGGCAGCAAATTCTTCAAGCCAGAAGCCCGTCTTGCGGCCCGTGTTGCCCAGTTGATCGTGGGATGTTAACAGCATCAGAATTTTCATATTCATTCTCCTGTGTCTTCGTCGTGCATTTCCCGATCGAACCGGGTCGCGATGCAGCAATCACAACAGAAGGGGAAGAGGTAAACAATTGGACGATGGTATTGGCAATACTTTGGTATCAGTCAGACAAAATCATACGACTTGAGTTGTGACAACACCGTGAAAGTGGCGAGTCGCCCACTTCAGCTCCGCACTGGCATTTCGCAGCAGAATTATTCCTGAAGGCCGAAATCACTCACCGACTTCGTAAACTTGGCTACACGACTTCGTAT
>DATAQX010000587.1:0-9696 GCA_036264455.1 Silvibacterium sp.
CAAACGGCCACTCCCGCCGGCGATACGCCCGCAACAGATACAGCGAGCTCCCCGTAGCCGCAACTATCGCGGCGTACACCATTTCCCGCGACGCATCCGCACGAGAGAACAGAATGAACAGGAACCCCGCCAGCGCCAGAAGCGGCGGCAACGGATAGAGCCACATCCGGAAGGGCCTCTGCATCTCAGGCCGCCGCACCCGCAGCACAATCACTCCCACTTGCTGCAGCACATACTGCAGCAGAATCCGAATCGCCACCAGCGCCGCGATCACCTGCGACAGATTGAAGAAGCAGAACACCGTCGCCACCGCGCCCAGCGCCAGCAACGAAACATTCGGGAATTTGTACCGTACATGCAGCTTCGAGAATGCGCGAAAGTAGTTTCCATCGACCGCAGCCGCATAGGGAGCCCGCGAATACGCCAGCAGCAACGAAAACACAGATGCGAACGCAGTCCACATCACCAGCAGCGCCAGCACTTTCGCAGCTGTGCCTCCAAAAGTCCTCTCCATCAGCACCGCCACCACCGCGAACTTTGCCGTTCCTGTGTGCGTAAGCTCAGCCAGCGGAATCACACCCGACACGCTTACGTTCATCGACAGATACAAAACGGCCACAATCGCGATCGACCAAAGCACCGCGCGAGGAATCGTCCGTCCCGGCTCACGTATTTCGCCACCCAGAAAGCAAACCGTGTAGTAGCCCCAGTAGTCGTAGGTGGCCAGCAGGGTTGCCGCGCCCAGTCCCTGAAAAAATCCGGCATTCAGCGCGAATGCGTCGTGCGGCACAGCCAGCAGCGCGGGATGAAAATGCGTCGCGCCCGCAACAATCACTGCGCCGATTGTCAGCACCACGCCGCCCGTCATCACCCATGCCATGCGCGCAATCGTGCCCACGTTGCGATACAGCAGCGCCACGGCAAAGATGCAGGTGCCGGCCGCGACCAGGCTCACCACGCGCAGATGGCCATCGAGTACCGGAGCGTTCAGCACCGGCCACAGATAGGCCGCATATTGCGCGAGCCCAATGCATCCAGATGCAATCGAGAGCGGCGCCGTGAATCCCAGCTGCCAGATGTACACGAACGAAATCATCCGTCCAGCGCCGTGGCGTCCATAAATCTCGCGCAGAAAGGCATATGACCCGCCGGCCTCGGGCATCGCCGCTCCCAACTCCGCCCACACTAGCCCATCGCACATCGCAATCAGCGCACCCAGCACCCATCCCAGGATCGCCCCCCAACCACCCAAAGCCCCGCCCATCGCCGCCACCACCAGCGGCAGCGTGATGAACGGCCCTACGCCGATCATGTTCATCATGTTCAGCGAAATGGCGCTGCTCAGCCCGACTTTGCGTTCGAGGGAGGGCGCGGGCTGGGCGGAGTCGGTCAACAAAGTCGGCGCGGAAAGTCGAAGTGGTGGCTCGAAGACAAGACTATCTCACGATGCTTGCGCGTCTCCCTGAAACGCCTGGAGCGAAGTATGCCTTTCAGGCAGGCTAATCCCATTCCCAAATTTCGGAACTACTTATTGGCTGCGTTATTGCGAAGACTTGCGAAGATCAGCTCCCTTCTGAGGTGACCTCGATTGGTTCCGGGGGAATGTCGGCGTGGCCGAGTTGGTCGTGTGCGAGCGATGCCGCCTGCGGCGCAAGAATCTTGAAGGTCCGTCGCAGATGCCTGGGCGCCGACGTAATCAAACTCCACCCAAAAGCCAGGATGGACAATAGGGCCGCTGCGGAGGCCATAAAGTAGAACAGGCCGTCGATGCTGAAGCGTGCCATGACGGTTGTGCCGATAAGCGGCCCGGCCACCGAACCGAGGCCGCTTATGAGGATGAGCTGGCCGCTGACCGCTACGACACGGTCGACCGGCATGCGGTCGTGCGCGTTGGCAACGCAGACTGGGTAAAGGGTCGACATAAAGCCGCCAAGCAAGGCAGCGGTCGGCAGGATCAACCGCATGGAGGGAGGCAGAAAAACTAGGGTGATGGCAGTAGCCGCGAAGCCTGCACCAAGCGCGGCCAGCACGATGCGCCGGTCGAAGCGATCCGAGAGCCAGCCGACTGGGACCTGGAAGGCGAGCCCGCCGATCACGGCCACGAGCATGGACAGCGCGATGGTTTCGCGCCCAACTCCCTCGTCCTGCATCCAGGCCGGAACGAGCGCATAGAACGCGCTCGTGATGAGCCCGCTGACCACGCAGCCAATGACCGCGAGCGGTGCTTTATTCACGAGCTGACTATAGGGCAGTTTCTCCGAGACGGTCACCACGGGCGGTTCGGCCCGGGTCGTGCTCACAATGACCAGCGCCACGGCGAACAGAGCGACGATTGCACTGAAAGGTTCTGCTCCCTCGAGCTTGACCCCGCCGATCAGGAGCTGTCCCACGGCCAGAGCCACGAAGGTGCCGACCATATAGATCGAGAAGACCTTACCCCGCTCCGATGGCTGGGCCTTGGCATTGAGCCAGCTCTCGGTCGTGACAAAGACTCCGGCGGCGCCGATACCTACGATCGCACGCAGAAGCATCCAGGACAACGGTCCGGTCAGGATCGGCATAGCCGCGGTGGCTGCGACGGCCAGGCCAGCTAAGGCGGCATAGGAACGGATGTGTCCGATTCGCTCGATAATCCGTCCGCATCGCAGCGCGCCCAGCGTGAAGCCGGCGAAGTAGCTGCTGAGCACGAGACCGTCCAGCTCCGCACCGAAAGTCCCGATCGCCAACCGCATGGAAATGAAAGTGTTGAAGAAGCCGTTGGCGAGCTGGATGATGCTCGTCGCGATGATGAGCATTCCAATCTGGGCACGCATCGACTCTTTCGAATGCATCACCACTCATCCCTCGCACCAGAGCGAAGATATTCCCGTCGGGCTGCGCCCGTCCAGCGTTACCGGAATCATGTCCCGGCTATCATTGTTTGTTTGATGCACGAAGGGCGGGTGATTCGCTGGTCTAGGGACGCGTGCCTGAAATCTCCACATCATCAAGAGAAGGGCTGTTCATCGTTCTCTTTGCCTGAATCGTACCAGTGGTCCGCAGAATCCTCTTCATTGAGACTTCCAATGATGTGGACTGCCCTGCTATTTCTTCGGGACGCCCATCAGGAACGACGCAATGAGCAATCGTCCGCACACGGGATGGATTGTACACTGACATTACATGCACGACGCCGCTTTCGCTCATCTGCGCCCTGCCGCCGTTCTCACTCTTGCTTGCCTGCTGGCCTCGCCTTTATTCGCGCAGGTCACGCCCTGGCAAACCGAGATCACCGCCTCACCCGACGCGCAAACGCTGCCCGAAGACCGCGGCGCCGACGGCCTCGCGCAAACGCTGAAGAAGCTGCACACCTGGGCCAGCCTGATGATGATCGTCGCCCATCCCGACGACGAAGACGGCGGCATGCTCACCCTGGAATCACGTGGCCTCGGAGCGCGCACCGCGATCCTCACACTCACTCGCGGCGAGGGCGGCCAGAACGCCATGTCCAGCGAGGAAGATGACGCACTGGGCCTCATCCGGACCAACGAATTGTTGCTCGCCGACCAGTACTCCGGCACCGAACAACTCTTCTCGCGCGTGGCCGACTACGGCTTCTCCAAGACCATCGATGAAGCCCACGACAAATGGGGCCGCGACCGCGTTCTCTACGATGCCGTCCGTGCCGTGCGCCTGTACCATCCGATGGTCGTCACCTCCGTCTTCACCGGAAACATCACCGATGGCCACGGCCACCACCAGGCCTCAGGAGAAGCCGCTCAGGAAGTCTTCAAGCTCGCCGGAGACCCGAACGTCTTTCCAGATCAGATCGCGCAGGGCCTGCGCCCCTGGTCACCGCTCAAGGTTTACGCACGTATTCCCTTCTTCGCCGCCACCAGCAAAGGCATCTACGACTATGCCACGCAAAAGTGGTCTCCGGTACGCTTCTACGATTACGTCACCGAGCAGTGGAGCAATACCGTCCCTTCGACTGACATTGAAATCCCCGAAGGCACCTTCGACCCGATCCTGGGCCGTTCTTACATCCAGATGTCTCGCGAGGGCTGGAGCCAGCAAAAATCGCAGAACGGTGGCGGTAATATCCCGCTGCGCGGCCCTTTCAGCGTCGGCTATCACCGCTACGGTTCGCGGATTCCGGTCAACGCCCCCGAGAAAAACTTCTTCGACGGCATCGACACTTCGCTGCCCGGTATCGCTACGCTCGCGCACGGGGACACTGCCTTCCTTACGGCGGCTCTCAAAGACATCGACCAGCACGTCATGACGGCGACCTTCGGCTATCTCCCCTCGAACCCTGAAAAGATCGCACCCGAGCTGGCCATCGGATACCTCAAGACCAAAGACCTCATAGACGCTGTTAATGCCAGCGCTCTCTCGACTGACGACAAGGCCAACGTCACTCATGAGCTCAATATCAAGCTCACGCAGTTCAACACCGCGCTCGCCGAGGCTCTCGGACTCCGGATCAACTCGCTCGTTGTCCAGCGCACCGCGGACCGGCCCGCACCATTGCCCATCTTTGCTGAAGAAACGCCCACCACCGTCACTCCGGGCTCCGAGTTCGATGTGCGTCTGCACGTCAGCAGTGCCGCGCCCTGGACTGCGGGAGGCCCACTGCGCCTCACCCGTACCTGGCTCGAGTCTTCAGGCGAAAAGCAGTGGAAGACCACACGTCTCGGAACACCCGGCATGGATGTCGCGTCAAGCAACTCCGCCGATGCCGTTTACCGTGTGACCGTGCCTCACGACGCCCCGTATACGCGGCCTTACTTCACACGCCCCACACCCGAGCAGCCCTACTATGACATCTCTGACCCGAGTCTGCTCAACCGTCCTCTGGCGCCGTATCCCCTCGCGGGATGGGCTGAATTCAACTACAACGGCGTTCCCCTTCGCCTGGGACAGGTCGTGCAGACCGTGCACCGCGAGCATGGCTACGGCGATCTCTACCAGCCGCTGGTTGTGGTTCCGGAGCTGTCAGTAAATATCGCCTCGCCCGCCGGCATCGTCCCGCTCGCCGCCACGGCCTTCCCGCTCACTCTTTCCGTGAAAAACAGTCAGCAGGAAGTTGCCGATGGCACCCTCCACCTTGAGCTGCCTGCTGGCTGGACAACCGAGCCGCCCTCCTTCCAGTTTCACCTGCGTGCTAATGAGGCCGCGCCGGTCACATTTGCCGTCCATCCCACGTCGCTCGCCACCGGGAACTACACCCTCAAAGCCACCGCGCAAAGCGGCAACTCCGTCTTCAGCGAAGGTGTCCAGACCGTCGGATACCCCGGTCTGCGTCCCTACTTCCTCTACCGTCCGGCCACGTATCGCGCTCATGGAGTCGACGTAAAAGTAGCTCCCAATCTGAACGTTGGCTATGTCATGGGGACGGGAGACGACGTTCCCCAGGCTTTGGAACAGCTGGGCATCCACCCGCACTTGCTGAGCGCCGCGGAAATCGCCGGGGCTGATCTGAGCCGCTATGACGCCATTCTTATCGGTATCCGTGCCTACTCCAACCGGCCCGAGCTGGCCGCGAACAGCCACCGCCTCGTCGACTACGTGCAGCAAGGAGGCAATCTTGTCGTGCAGTACCAGAGCGGTGACTTTCACGGCTACGGCCCGTATCCCTATTCGCTCGGCCGCGCCGAAAGAGTGATCGACGAAACCGCCCCGGTGAGTCTTACCGATGATCCATTGTTCCAATGGCCTAACCACATCACCAATGCCGACTTCGACGGATGGGTCGAGGAGCGCGGGCACTCCTTCCTCGAATCCTGGGACAGCCATTACTCCGCGCCCACCGAAACCCATGACCCGGGACAGGACCCCCAGCATGGCGGCCTGATCAGCACGCACTACGGCAAGGGAACCTATACTTATGTTGCTTACGCGCTTTACCGGCAGTTTCCCGAGGCTGTGCCCGGCGCTTATCGCCTCCTGGCCAACCTGGTCAGCGCAAACAAGAGCCCTGGCTCAAAATAGATTGGGCTTACCGCATCACCGGGCTCTGGGTACGCCTATGTTCCCATGAGCGCTTTGGTTTCCGTAATTTACTCTTCCCGTCTCACGCAGGTTATTGACCCTTCAACAATTGCGCGCCTGTTTTACACAGGCTGCTGTCCAATAGTTTCCCCGGTTATTCATCGAAATTTCGCAGGATTTTTACAATGCCCTGCGAGTATCAGAAGGGTTAAGGCGTCGCGATCCCCGGATTTTGGCCGCTTTCCCCAGCGTGACCAATGTGTGTGCATTGCTCCGGATGGGGAACCCTTCGGTGTTGCACACCGTCGCAACATTGACCTCAAGTACTTCGCAGTACTTGATCTAGCAACAGTAGAGCAGTAATTCAAAACATGAGAGGCCCAATGAACACCAATCTCAAGGCGCTGGCGAGTCTCGTACTGGTATCGGCTTTATCCGCCGGCTATGCACAGACCACAGCTGGCAGCACTGGTACGACTCCCAGGAAAAAGACCACTGCACGTAGAGCGGATCCTGCAAAGTCGTCGGTTGAATCGCAGATCGAAGCGCTTCGCAACGATTTGAACTCGCAGCGAGGGCAGATCGATTCGCTCAAGCAGCAGCTTGCCGATCGCGATTCCCAGCTCCAGCAGGCCCAGCAGGCTGCGGCATCGGCCCAGGCATCGGCCCAGCAGGCCCAGCAGGCGGCGCAGTCCCAGCAGGCAGCAATTACAGAGAACACGCAATCGGTCAGCAGCCTCCAGGGCGCCGTCTCCGATCTCAAGACCAACACCCAGTCCATCGTGACCACGGTTCAGGATCAGCAGGCCCAGGTAAAGAAAGCCCTTGAGAGTCCGGATTCCATCCATTACAAGGGCATCACTTTGTCGCCGAACGGCAGCTTCCTGGCGGCGGAAACCGTATACCGGAACCGTGCGACCGGCGGAGATATCAACACGCCATTCAACGCCATTCCCTTGTCCAATGCCAATATCGCTAAGGTCAGCGAGTTCTTCGGCACCGGCCGTCAGTCGCGCGCCGCGTTGCTCGCACAGGGCAAGCTCGACAACTACACCATGCGCGGCTACTACGAGGCTGACTGGCTGGGTGTAGGCGTCACCTCCAACAACAACGAAAGCAACAGCTACGTTATGCGTCAGCGTCAGTTATGGGCGCAGTTCGAGGGTGGGCCTTGGATGTTCACCGCCGGTCAGCAGTGGAGCCTGGCCACGGAAACCCGCGAGGGTATGACCAACCGCACAGAAGCCTTGCCCCAGACCATCGACCCGCAATACCAGGCGGGCTTCGTCTGGGAACGCCAGTACGGCGCGCGTGTCGTGTGGAACGCGATTCCAAAAGAGCTCTGGCTCGGTATCTCGGTCGAAAATGCGCAAGCGTTGGCTCCCAGCTGCTCGGCATCGACCGGCGGGAGCTGCCCTACAAACTACTTCCTGGGCGGACCCGGCGCGAATGGCGGCTTGTATAACGGTGGTGGCGCTCCCGGCGCAACCTCTTCGGGCAATCTCGCCAGCTACTCCTTCAACGTGTCCCCCGACTTTATCGCCAAGCTTGCAGTCGAGCCAAAATTCGGCGGACACTACGAGGTCTTCGGCATCGCCCGCTTCTTTCGCAATCGTATCTATCCTAATGACAGCGGCACTACTCCCACCTCCGCTGGAGCTTACAACGACGCCACACTTGGCGGCGGCATCGGCGGCAGTTTGCGCTATCCCTTCTTGCAGAAGCACGTCGAGGTCATAGCCAAGGGCCTGTGGGGCAACGGCGTCGGGCGTTACGGCTCCAGCACCCTGTCGGATATGACTCTGCGCCCGGACGCGCAGATCGCTCTCCTCCACAGCTTCTCCGCCATGGGCGGTTTGGAAGCGCACGCTTCTCCTCGGCTGGATATCTACTCCTACTACGGCGCGGACTATGCTGGCCGTCGCTACTTCCTGAATGGCACCGGCACCTCGGGTTACGGCTCGCCGTTGCTCAACAACGCCCCCTGCTTCATCGAACCGGTACCCGGTTCCGCCCCGACCGCCGGCTTCAGTCCTGCTAACCCAAGTGGCTGCCCGGCCCAGACCAAGGCCGTGCAGGAAGCCACCATCGGCACCTGGTACGACTTCTACCGTGGACCGAAGGGTCGTCTGCGCTATGGCCTGCAGTACAGCTACTTCAATCGCGGCACCTGGTCAGGCATTGGCGGCGCTCCCAGCGGCATCGACAACGTCATCGAAACCTCCTTCCGCTATTACCTCCCATAGTTAAAGCGCAAGGCGAAACCAAAAAGGGCATCCGCAAGGATGCCCTTTTCGCATGTGTTTCTATTCACACCTCTCTTGCGCCTCAATCCCCGGCCTGGAGCAGCGCTTCCCGGAAATGATCAAAATCTGGGATATGATTGCCTCGTGAAACGCGCAGACTCCCTATCTAATGGCGAATGTTGAAGTTATTGGTGGGATGAATTCGATTGGCGAAGCAGGGCCTGCCTGAAAATCGTCAAAGGGACGGCGGCCTTCTCTGGCTAGTGTTGAAACAAAACCCGGGTTCGTGCCGGTACTTTGCTGCTTCTAAAACCCGCGGCCGTAAAGAGGTGATATGGAATCGTATCTCCCCGAAATGTCGAACCATATAGACCTGTTCCCAATGCTGTCGCTGCTCGCCGGCGGTCTTGCCCTCTTTTTATTCGGTCTGGAATTGTTGACCAGCGGCCTCAAGGCCGTCGCTGGCACGAGCCTGGAAGGCGCCCTGGCTAAACTTACCGCCAATCGGTTTCTGGGTCTGGTATCCGGCGCTTTCGTCACCGCGATGTTAAATTCCTCCACGATCACCACCGTCCTCATAGTTGGTTTTGTTTCCGCAGGCCTGATGATCCTGGATCAGGCCGTCCCTATGATCATGGGCGCCAACATCGGTTCCACGTTCACGGCACAGCTGATGGCCTTCAATGTGTCGGCGTTCGTACCGGTCATGCTGGCAGTCGGATTCCTGTTTCACGCATTTGCAGGCCGAAATCTCTTCCGGCAGCTCGGCGGCATCGTCCTCGGCCTTGGACTGCTCTTTCTCGGAATCGAGTTCATGGGCGACGCAACCCATCCCCTGCGAACGTATGAGCCGTTCGTAAGGGCCATGCAGGAAATGCGAAACCCCCTTCTGGGAATTCTTGCCGGAGCAGTTTTTACCGCTGTTGTCCAAAGCTCTGCAGCCACTCTCGCCGTGGTCATTGCGCTGGGAAGTCAAGGCCTAATGCCTCTGGAAGCTGGCATAGCAGTAGTACTCGGAGCCAACATCGGGACTTGCCTGACGGCCATGCTTGCCTCCATTGGAAAGACCGCCGAAGCTGTTCAAGTCGGAGTCGTTCATCTCCTGTTCAATGTCCTGGGTGTGCTGTTCTGGGTCTTCTTTATTCCTCAGCTAGCCGACCTGGTCAGACATATCTCGCCCTCCGCCCCGCACCTGGAAGGCGTCGCGCGGCTGGCGGCCGAAACGCCGCGCCAGATTGCAAACGCCCACACCGTTTTTAGCGTCTCGACAACGTTCATTTTGATCTGGTTTGCCGGACCGCTGGCCAGACTTGCGCGGCTCATTGTCCCGGCTCGCGGCGTGGAAACCAGAAGTCCCAGTGAACCGCGCTATCTTGATGAATCAGCGTTAACGGTGCCTTCGGTGGGAATTCAGCGAGTTCGCCTGGAAGCAGCGCGGCTGGGCGATCTGGTTCTGGAGATGGTTCGACGCGCTCCA
>DATAQX010000596.1:0-4743 GCA_036264455.1 Silvibacterium sp.
TATTTAAGCCGTTGCACTCCTTCGCGCAGGCTAGCGATCCATCGCTGCTTACTGCGGGATCACCGGCAACGCGTTACGCTTTCTTCTCTGCATCACGAAATAGAGTAGCAATCCGACCGCGACCCACGCGCTGCCAAGCAGCTTGGCGTCAATATTGAGGTTGAGCCAGATGAAGGTGCATACCAGAAGGCCGCAGAGCGGCACCGCTGCAGCGAACACGACCTTTTCCTGGGAGCGGAACTTATAGTGGATCAATGCTGCGGCGTTGACTCCGATGAAGGCGATGAACGCGCCGAAATTAAGCAGTTCCGCACCTTTCTCAAAGCTGAGCAAGGAGGCGCCAACCAGGGTCATAGCCCCCAAAAGCAGCACATTGTTCCGTGGAATGCCGGTTTTCGCGCTCACGGAGCCGAAGAACCTCCTGGGCAGCGCATTTTCACGTCCCATTCCATAGAGCAGCCGGGCAGCACCGAACTGGGCCGCGATACCGAAACCCATGTTGGCGACCAGCAGGGTTGCATTCAACAAATGGAAGAGATACTTGCCTTCGACCCGTAGCGCGATCTGCACATAAGCCGTATCTACGCTAAATGCAAGAATCCGTATGAATCATCCTGGACTTGAGACCTTGAGCCTCGGGAATCCATGACGGCTCAAAAACCCGTCCCGAAATTCTGAATTTCGGAATGCTTCGGTTCCGCCGGGTTTTTGTGTTGAAAGGCCCCCGGTTATGTTGCCTGCCGCCGCGCAGGCACGCAGATCGGCTCCGCTGAGCCATGCAGCCAGAAATCCCGCGTTGAAGCTATCCCCTGCACCGATGGTGTCGACGGTGTCGACGACAATGGGTGCCACCTGAAAACGCTCTTTGCCATGCTGCACGATAGCCCCCCTGCTTCCGCTCTTGACCACGATCAACGGTACGCTCAAGGAAAGCACATCCAGCGCCTCTTCAACCGTCTCTCGCCGTGCGATCCGGCGCACCTCGTCCGTATTCGGCAGAAGAACGTCAACGTACTGCAGCAGCTCTTCGAGGACTCCGTCCCAGCGATCGTCGGGATCGTCATTGGTATCGAGAGAGATGGTCATCCCGCGCCGCTTCAGCTCACCAAAGATCGAGGGCAGATCGGGCTGAAGCGCCTTGTGCAGGAAGAGCGAGGAGAGGTGAAAGTGCCGGGCAGAGGCGAGATAATCAAGGTCAAGATCGGCTCTTGACATCTCGAACATGGCGCCCGGATAGGTGAGGATTCTTCTCGAACCACGATGGTCCAGCAGAATCGTCACCCCGGTCTTGGTGGGGCCGTCGGTGCGGATCACTCGTGAGAGGTCTACGTGGCTCTCGCTGAGCCGATCGAGAGCGATTGTTCCTAACTCATCGCTGCCGAGACGCGTGATAAACCCAACCCTGACCCCAAGAGCAGCAAGATTGTGCGCCAGAATGGCAGAAGAACTGCCCAACGTTAGCTGAAAATCTGTAGCAAGAATCTCCCGATCGACCGCAAGGTTTTCGGGAAGTCCATACAATATGAGATCGAGGTTGATCTCTCCGGCTATCGTTACATCGAACTGAGTGATCATCAAGTCTTCAGAACTCGCAGTTCTTCGGCTTCAACTTTCTGTTCCTTCGGGAATTTTCTTCCCATTACTACTCTCACTTTTGTACCGGGATTTGACACCGGATGATCGGGGCTCCTTTCACCGTTCTTTCGACTGTGAAAGAACGGTCTCTGGAGTGACCTTGCGGTTTAGCGGTTGTTTCACCGAAGCTGAAAGAGCTCCTGGACATTCGCAATTGAGCAGGTTTCAGGACCCTTCTCAGTCTAACAAGAACCATGGTGCGTTTTATTGTTTTTATTATTGTTTTGTTTGTTTATTTTCGCTGCGCGGGCTATTCTGAAGCTCAAAATGGGTCGCGCTGCATCCTGCATTGCGGATCGTTATTAGAGATCACTCTCCACGCGGTTTACGCCAAAACTGCAAGCGGAAGAAATCCGGAGAAGAGTGCTCAGCCTGTCGCTCCGCACCAGAGTATGGAACGTTCTTGCGAGAGTCCACTCCACCTTAAGAGATGACGCCATTCAGCATGGTTAGGAAAACGAGACTCAGCCGTTACTTTTGTTGGGCGTTGCCAAGAAATACTGTTGTGGCGGCGGTCCTTAGCATGGCAAATTTCGCGCACGCCGCGGATACCACCCTGATGAATCGTGGGGAATCTGTCGTCGTGCATGCCGGCGACGGTTCTTATGAAATCGGGCAACAGAACCACATCGTACTTCGTGCCCGGGTTGCCGTGGAGATGGATCATACCTGGATCACTTCGAGCGACTACCCGGCGTACCACGTCAGCGAATCCTCTTTCAGTGATACTGTCGGGCATGGCCGGACAGTGACGGTTCAGTGCACCGGCTTGCCTTCCCGTCCGGAGCTGACCTACGTTGTTCGGCTCTACGACAATATCGACGCTGGCGACATTACCGTAACAGTTCAGAACCATACCATGCAGTCGGTCACCGTGCAGTCGGTCCGGTCCGTCGAAGCGCTTGGCGATCGACCCCTCAAGATGGGGGATTCCGAGAGCAGCGATCGGGTTCTTTCCGATAGCTTCAGCGAAGACTGGCCGCCACTGAAAATCTATGACCTGAACCAGGCACCAGGCGGGATGCTCCGCGCGGTCGGCAGTCAGCTGATCTATAACCCGCAGAGCAGGCGGTCTATTTTTTTTGGCGCTCTCAGTTCCAATCGTTTTCTGACCATCATGCACCTAAAGGTCAACCCGGATGTTAACCACCGGCCGGGGATCGGCTCATACACAGTAGAGTCAACGGGAACAACGGAGATCCAAGCCACTGACCCCGAGTCCGGCTTAAGGCGCGGTCCCGCAAAGAACTTGTTGGAATTGAGTCTTCCCCTGGCTCCAGGTTCTGAAATCGACTCTGAGCGTCTGATGTTTGCGTTGGGAAATAACTATCATGCGATCCTCAATACTTATGGCGACGCCATCCGGCTGCTTCACCACAGCCGCTCTGGAACGGGTCCCATGCTCGGCTGGTGGAGTTGGACTGCCTTTTATTCTGATATCACTGAGGGGAATGCCTGGTCCAACGCACAATGGCTGGCCGAGCACTTGAAACCACTCGGCTTCGACTATTTCCACCTTGATCTTGGATATGCCTACGCTCGCGGGGAATACACCACACCAAATGCTGCCCAATTTCCCAACGGACTGGCGACGCCGGCCCACAAGGTATGCAGCCTGGGGCTAAAAATGGGATTTTGGACGGCTCCGTTTGAAGTCAGCGATCGCTCCTGGGTTTATGAGCACCACAAGGATTGGCTACTGCACAATTCGCAGAGCGAACCGATCAACATCGGGATCGGAGATGAAGCGGGTAAGGAAGTGCTATTCGTTTTGGATGTAACAAATCCGGAGGCACAGGAGTATCTCCGCGCTACTTATCGAACCCTTGCAAAAGACTGGCGAGCCGCTTACATCAAGCTGGACTTCATGGACAACACCGCCGTTGAGGGCGACTACTATCGGCCTCATACGACCGCGCTCGAAGCCCAGCGGATTGGTCTGCAGATCATTCGCGAAGCGGTCGGAGAGCACGTCTTGTTAGACAAGGACGGAAGCCCGATGTTGAATCCTGTCGGACTGGTAGATGAGGGCCGTCTTTCGCAGGACACCGGTCACACCTTCCTGCGCAGCAAAGAGGCCGCGCCCGGCATCGCAGCACGCTACTACATGCAGCACAATTTTTTCCTCAGCGATCCGGACGCATTGACGGTCTCTCGCCAGTTGATTGAAGAGCGTCAAATCCAGGCGCCGCTTACGCTGGAAGAGGCGCAGGTTTCTGTAACCCTGGCTGCGGTATCAGGGGGCATGTTCGAAATTGGGGATGACTTGCCTACGTTAGGCCAGGATGCCGAACGCATTGCGCTGGTCACAATCCTGACCTCTTGCAGATGATCAGGCTCGGCAAATCGTCACTGCCTCTGGACCTGATGACCTATCGCCACGAAGATGAGCAGCCGGGAGTCTTTCTTCTTCAGGAAGATGCGCGGCAGGCAATGCTTGCAGTTTTCAACTGGTCCGAACGGTCAAACTCGCATGAATTCAGTTTCTCTGACCTCGCACTCCAGCCGGATCATCATTATCACGTCCTGGATGTGTTCAAGCCGGAGGAACAACCTCGATTTAACTCCACTGGATTACAGATCGAAAAGCTGCCGGTCCATTCTGTAGAGCTATTCAAAATTCTGGACGATTCCATTCCCGCACAGCCGCCCTCAGTAGTCGCCCAGGTTCCCACTAACGGAAAGGTCAGCCAGGATCTTCTTTTCACGGCAGCCGCACCCGACAGGCCGGTTCCGGCAATTGCTTATCACTGGGACTTTGGAGACGGAGTGATTACGGACCACCGTGATGCATGCTTATACCCATGCAGACAGCTTTGTGGCTCATCTTCGAGTCGAGGGAGTAGACGGCCTCTCCTTCGAAAGGGATTACCCAGTGACCATCAGTGGTTCGATGGCCATCCCCGTACCGAGGCGCTATCTCGATGACACAGAGAAATCGTTAGCGCCCAAGTGACCTGCCGCCCACATTCCTAAGTTTGGGTCTGGGCGGGCCACTTCACTCAGTAGATTGAAGGCGATGAATATTCGGTGGGTCGAAGATTGTTGGCATGTGGCCGGAAATCCTGACCGTGAACTGATCTTCTGAACTTAGATCGTCGAGGCCAG
>DATAQX010000109.1:0-2802 GCA_036264455.1 Silvibacterium sp.
GCGCCCAGCGATTCACGCACTTCATCCAGCTGCGCCGGCGTTGCTGCTTCCGAAGAAAAGGCCGGAATCAAAAACAGATTGTGGTCATAAGCCTCTGCCCGCGCGAGTTCGCTCGAGATCGAGTCAATCAAGCCCATCAGAACCGGCTTGATCTTTGCGTCGGCGGAAGGCGGCCAACCCAGCAGCGCAACAAACCGCTTGAGTGGCAAAGGATGCAGATAGTCCGCGACGGTGTCCCGTTTCCAGAAAGCACCACCGGCAACCAGACAGCATGCAGCGCCCGAAGCTGCCAACATCTGGCGGCGCGTCCACGTGCGAGGCGAATGCCGGGTCGGCGGTTGCAGCGATCCACCTGCAATGAAAGAACGGAATTGCTCGAAGGCGCGACAACGGGCGACCGGGTCTTCGGAGAGAAATTCGCGGACAGTCCGTGTATAGATCGCGGGGTTCCCCATTGTGTCGAGCGATGGGGCCGGGTGCAAGCCAAGCCCATCCGCTGACTCGACCGGTCGCTCACCGGTGAGCACCTGGTGCAGCAGCACACCCAACGCGTAAATGTCCGAAGCGCGCGAGGGCCGATGGCCGCGGATAAGCTCCGGCGCGAGATAGCCAGGCGTTCCAGCGATAGTGCCGATGCCCGGGAGCGTTGCATCGGACTCGTGATGCTGAGCGAGACCGAAGTCCATAATGGAGACCGAGAGCCTCATACCCGAGCGGTCGAGCATGATGTTGGTCGGCTTGATGTCCCGGTGGACTATACCGGCATCGTGGATGGCGGCGATTCCCGCGATCATCTGGCGAAAGATTTCGAGCGCCTCATCAGGTGGCAGCAGCACGTGCTTGCGAAGGCTGGACTCCAACGTCTCGCCAGTCAGCAGCTTCATGGTGAGAAAGAGAAACGGGGGCGGCACATCATCGCAGCGAAATATCTCGTAGATCGGACACAAATTCGGATGATTGATGTTCCGGGCGAGCAGAACCTCCTGCTCGAAGCGACGGGATGACTCCTCATGCGCGGCTATCTCCGGCCGGATCATCTTCAGCGCGACGCGATTGCCTTGAAGCAGGCAATCTTCCACCTCGTAGACCTCCCCCATGCCGCCGCGCGCGATAAAGCGCACCACGAGAAAGCGTCGCGCGATGGTTTCTCCCGCGCGGAAGCGCGCAGTTGCCTGCGCCGGATGGTCACGATCGATGTTCGAGATGGTTGCAGCGGCAGCAACGTCCTGCCGGCTCGCGACGATTGGCCAGCGAAGGAAGCTACCGGCGCGTTCGTCTTCCCGCAGCAGTTCCTCGACCAGCCTTCGGAGCACAGGGTCTCCGCGGCACGCGTGGTCGAGAAAAGTCTGCCTTGCCGCAGGCTCTAACTCGAGCGCGTCTGCGAACAATCTCTCTGCGGATTGTCTCGGCTGACCCATGAATACCCATTCAACGAATGGAGAACGCGAGTTCCCAGTCGTCAGTTGTCAGTTAAGTTCGAACGGTGATTCCGGAGAAACCGGCAAGTGTCAGGGGGAGGAAAGAGGATCCCGTCGATTTTCTCGATCAGAGGCCCGCACCGCGCCGCGCGGAAAGATGGCGGCGGGTGCCTTGACGGCGTAATAATAACACGGGCAGTCGGTCATGGTCGTTATCGCATTTAGGCAATAAGTTTACTTTCGGCGCCCGTTGCTAAGTAGTGCGCAAACGGAAGTCCCACCGTGCCAAACCGCACCCTTCATTTCTCGTCTGGCTGCCACTACCGGGACCTACCGCAGGAGATTCACCCATGACCGACGACGAGGGAAGAGTAACCGTTCTGTTGAAGGCGATCTGCGCGGGCGACGGCACCGCGGAGCAGGAACTGCTCCCGCTTGTCTATCGGGAACTGCATCGCCTGGCCCAGTCGTATATGCGGCGGGAGCGGCCCGACCACACTCTGCAGCCAACAGCACTGATCCATGAGGCATATCTCCGGCTTACCGGAGAAAAGGTGGACTGGCAAAGCCGCGCCCATTTCATGGGTGTTGCGGCACACGTAATGCGCCGAGTGCTCGTAGATCACGCCCGAGCCCACAAGGCCGCGGTTCGAGGCGGCGATCTAAGGCGCGTCGATCTGGAAGAGGACCACGCAGTCTCCGCTGAGCGCAGTGTCGAGGTTCTATTAGTTAACGACGCACTTGAGCGTCTCGCAAAAACTGAACCCCGGCAAGCACGAGTTGTTGAGCTCCGTTATTTTGGCGGCTTCTCTATGGAAGAGATCGCCGCAGTGCTTTCCATTTCTCTGCGGTCTGCCAAGCGCGATTGGTCACTGGCTAGAATCTGGCTCTTTCAGGAGCTTCATGCAAAGCAGCCTTGATTGCTGAGTGCAGCCTCTCACAAAAAACTCGCCTCTTTGCACTTTTCGCCGCACATGTACGCATTACCGGTTGAAGGCGGCCAACCAAAAGCACTTTTCCTCTAGGTGTTAGTGATCAGTGATGTTTCTGCAGCCTTTGCCACAGAGGGCGCGCGGAGGACCTCTCTGCTATCACTCACAGCGTCCAGGAGATCCTTTAAGGCGGCCTTCCACAAGGAGAGACCGTCATGAGCACCGTATCGATTTCGAAGCTTCGCAGCGCCCTGCTGGCATGCGCCCTTGCAGCGATGGCAGTGGCATCCACACCAAACGCGTTTGCACAAAGCCAGACCATGCAGGTGAATGTCCCCTTCGCCTTCCACAATGGCTCGCAAGTTATGCCCGCGGGGATCTACAGAGTGGAGATTCAGAGCAGCCATCTGATCCTGCTTCGTGGACAATCCCGCAGCGGCTTCGTTATGACA
>DATAQX010000110.1:0-7090 GCA_036264455.1 Silvibacterium sp.
CGGTTGCCGAGGTGATCGATGTCGTCGACCATGCCGATGTTCTTGCGCAGCTTGAGCAGATAACGAATGGTGGCGTAGAAATCCTCGGGCGTCAGGGTGCGGTGATCGAGCTGCGTGGCGTCCTGGCTGTCATAGAGCTTGATGTTGAACTTCAAACGGCCCACGCGCGAGAAGTCGTACTTGCGCGGATCGAAGAACATGCCTTCGAACAGCGCCGTCGCCGTGTCCAGCGTCGGCGGGTCGCCCGGACGCAGCTTGCGGTAGATCTCGATCAGCGCCTCTTCCGGCTTATGCACCGAGTCGCGCTTGAGCGTGTTGGTGATGATGTTGCCCACATCGTCGCGCTCGGGGAAGAAGAGCTCGATCGAGGTGACGCCGCTCTCGACAATCTTATGGAGCTTGTCGGGAGTTAGTTCAATGTTGGCTTCGACCAGGACCTCGCCGGTGGTGGTGTCAACCACGTCGGAAGCAGTGACGGCTCCGTCGAGTTCGGCAGCCTCGATCTCAACTTCGGAAAGCTTGGCGTGGCGCAGCGCCTTCAGAATCGAGGGCGTGACCTTGCGGCCGGAGTGAGCGATTTCCTCGCCTTTGTGGACGATAGCATGCGCCGGCTTCGCGCCCAGCAGGTGCGTGGACTTCTCGGCGCTCTCGTCGATGGTCCAGAAGAGCTTGCCATCCTTCACCGCAATCTTGTCGACGGTGTAGAAGGTCTTAAGGATTTCATCATCGGCGCGCAGACCAAGGGCGCGCAGGAAGATGGTGCCCAGGAACTTGCGCTTGCGGTCGATTCGAACGTAGAGCGTGTTCTTCTGATCGAATTCAAATTCCACCCACGATCCGCGGTAAGGAATGATCTTGCCGAGGAAGTAGGTGCGGTTGTTCGCGGTCTCGAAGAAGACTCCGGGCGAACGATGCAGCTGCGAAACGATGACGCGCTCGGTTCCGTTGACGATAAAGGTGCCATTCTGCGTCATCAGCGGAATGTCGCCGAAGAAGACTTCCTGCTCCTTGATGTCGCGAATCGATTTAGCGCCCGTCTCGGGGTCCTTGTCGTAGATGGTCAGGCGCACAGTGACCTTGAGCGGAGCCGAATAGGTCATGCCGCGCTCTTCGCACTCCGCCTGGTCATACTTAAGCTGGAGACCCACCGGGTCGCCGCACTTGTTGCAGAAGTCGGGCGTGTTCTTGTTATAGGTGCCGCACTTCGAGCAGAGCACATCGCCTGGATGGAACGGGTCGGTGATGACCATGTTTCCGCAATTCACGCACGAAGTGCGCAGGTGATGTAGACCCTTCAGGTGGCCGCACTTGCACTCCCAGTTGCCAATCGAATAGTCGACGAAATCGAGCTGCGAGATGTTGCGGAAATCGGTAATGGGGAAAACGGAAGTAAAGACAGACTGCAAACCATTGTCTTCGCGCTCGGAAGGCAGCTTGTCCATCTGCAGAAAGCGTTCATAGGAGCGGCGCTGAACTTCGATAAGGTTAGGAATCTGGATGGAAGTAGGAATTTTGGAAAAATCGAGACGGCTACGAATGGCGCGGTTCTCGTTTGGCATGCTTCACTCCTCAAGACTCGTCGACACGAGGCTTCGGCAATGTGCGCCGAAGTAAGAGACACCGCCCGAGTCACGCGGCATCCCCTGGTGATGCGTCTTTCACGCGATTCCTGTTTTACCCCGCCTCGTTCGGAGAAAAACTTCGCGCTTCTTTCATTACCGGCACTCAGGACCACTAAGTCGCCGGTTTTTCACTTGCACGAAAGGCTACGTGGGCGTAGGCTTCCGTTTTACTCAAGACAACCCCCCGGGACGGACCAGCGTCCCAGCGGGAGAGTCACCGATCTAAGAGACCGGCTTGACAAAATGTCGGGCGGAATCTGGAAGGGAGTGCGACACACTCAAGCTACGGGACAGGTCTGTCGATAAAACGGCAAAAGGCTCGCAGAGACAGGACGCCTCACGAGCGCAACAACCGAATTGTGCACTGAATATAGACAGAATGTTAGATTCCCGCCGCTTACAATACCGCGTGTTCGCCGCCCCACAGCCGATCGCAAATCATATCCACAGGCCCGCCGCTTATCCTGTGAATACGCCGGTATGAACAATATCTACCGGATGAACTTGAGCACCGCCGCCCACGAAAATCCCGCGCAGA
This sequence comes from Silvibacterium sp., assembly GCA_036264455.1. Lineage (GTDB taxonomy): Bacteria > Acidobacteriota > Terriglobia > Terriglobales > Acidobacteriaceae > Silvibacterium. The sequence goes on from DATAQX010000110.1 coordinate 2,161, forward strand.
CTGCCAAGCTCAGCTGCTTGTGAGCTCGTCCATGTTCTGTCATGTCGCGAGTTATCGGAGTTAAAACGCAAAGATCGCGTCCGGATCAACGAACCCAGGAACTGCCTAGGAAAACAGCAGTCAACAGGAAAGAGCTGAAGGGGACGCACCTCTACAAGAATAGCGCGTTTCTGTTTGGCATGCAAGTTGCCCTGTCCGGTTCCTGACGAGAGTTTCTCCCGTCAGACCGTCCAGGCACAGCCAGCCCGGACTTCCGGGCAGGACCAACCCTGCCCCAAAAGCCAAGCATTTTCTTAGAGTTACTTTATTTCGACTGTTGCGACGCCTTCGAACTTCTTCTTGATGTTCTCGGCATCTTCCTTGCTCACGCCTTCCTTCAATGGCTTGGGGGCGCCGTCGACCAGGTCCTTGGCTTCCTTCAATCCGAGCGCGGTAACTTCGCGAACGGCCTTGATGGTGGCGATCTTGTTTGCTCCCGCATCCTTAAGGACGACGGTGAACTCGGTCTGCTCAACCGCTGCAGGAGCCGCCGCACCCGCGCCAGCGCCGCCAGCCACGACCACCGGAGCCGCCGCTGCCGCCGAAACGCCAAGACGCTCTTCGAGCTTCTTCACCAGGGCTGCCGCGTCCAGCAGGCTCAGCCCAACGATCTGATCTTCCAATTGCTGTAAATCCGCCATAATTCTCTCCACGTATTACTAAAATTTTATGTTGCCTGCCGGAGCGCCTCGGCTCTTCAGCTATAAGCGTTCCGGTTACCGCTCGCCCGCTCTCAGGTTTCCGATGTGCCCAGACTGGCACCCCTCAAAACGTTGCTGCGGCGAATGTGTTAACTGCAGCCATTAGCCCGTAGGGATTAGCGATCAAGCTTCCCGTTTTCGGCTAAGGCTAAGTCCCTAGCTTGCCTCGGCAAACTTCTGTTTCTCGACCCCCTGGCCGAGAACAACGGCCAGGTCGCGGCCGGTTGCGTTGATCACCGTTGCCAGACGCTGCGCCGGAGAATTGATGAGGAAGAGGAGCTTCGCGAAAATCTCTTCCTTGCCCGGCATGGTGGCCAGGGCCTTCACCTCATCGACGTTGATCACCTTGCCGTCAACAATGCCCAGCTTGAAGGTGAACTGCGCGTTCTCTTCGACCCATGTCGAAAGAGCCTTGGCCAGCGCAACCGGGTCGCCGCTGGTGTAGGCTACCGAGGAGACACCCTTCAGACCCTGAAGGGCAGCTTCAATCTGGGAACCCTTGGAGGCGCGGGCTGCAAGCTTGTTCTTGAGCACGCGATAGCGGCCACCTGCCGCGCGAACTGTCTTGCGCAGCTCGAAATCCTGCGCCACGGTGAGCTTGGCGAAAGTGCCGACGATGGCGCTGGTCGAGCCTTCGAGCTCTTTCGCGAGCTGCTCGACCTTCTCTGCCTTCTTTGCTTTGGTCAATGCCATAAATAGCCTCTAGCTTTTAGCCGCTAGCCGCTAGCTAAAATCTCAAATTTGCTGAATCTATATGTCCTGTCTGCCAACGGCTAGAAGCTGGCAGATTAAAAATTCGTTACGCTTTAGCCGCTGAATCGGCAATCGAGCTGTCGAGCGGAATTCCGGGACCCATCGTTGAGCTAAGCGTGATGCCCCGGATGTACTTGCCCTTGGCAGCCGAAGGCTTGGCGCGAACCACACTCGAGATGACCGTCTGCGCATTTTCGACAAGCTTCTCCGGCGTGAACGAAAGCTTGCCCACGGGGACATGCACAAGAGCTGTCTTATCAGTACGGAACTCGATCTTGCCAGCCTTGATCTCTTTGACAGCTGCGGCAACATCGCTGGTCACCGTGCCAGTCTTGGGGTTGGGCATGAGGCCGCGAGGACCCAGGACCTTGCCGAGGCGTCCGACGGACTTCATCATGTCGGGCGTGGCGATCAGTGCGTCGAAATCAGTCCAGCTTTCCTTCTGGATCTTCTCGACCAGGTCATCGCCGCCGACAAACTCGGCACCGGCCGCTTCGGCTTCCTTCAGGCGATCGCCTGAGGTGATCACTGCTACGCGCTTGGTCTTGCCCAGGCCGTGCGGCAGAACAACCGTGCCACGAACCATCTGGTCGGCATGCTTAGGATCAACGCCCAGACGCAGCGTCAGATCAACCGTCTCATCAAACTTGGCGAATTTTACTTTCTGCAGGAGCGGGACCGCATCCTGGAGCGCATAAGGGCGATTTTCTACAGCCGCGCGCGCCTTTGCGACATTCTTGCTGACTTTTCTCGACATTCTTCCTCGTCTCCCACCGCTCGGTCGCTGCTGCCTGCCGGCCGTGGTATATCCAACGTTATCGCCTTATATCGGCGCATCTATGATTATGACTCAAATATCGGTTCTTCTGCAAGGAACAGACGAGAAAATGAGCGGATAGAGCACCTTCCGCAGCGTGACCTATTCGCTCCTGATCCAGCTAGCTAAAGCTTCGCGAAGAACTGCTTCATGCGGTCCAGGCCCTCTTCCACGTCATCGTGGCAGACGGCGTAGGAGAGCCGGATATGTTCCTTCGTTCCGAAAGCCTCGCCGGGAACGGTGACGACATGCGCTTCATGCAGCAGACGTGAGGCCAGTTCCATCGTGTTCTGCGCACCGGGCTTGCCCAGATACGCCCCCATGTTGGGATACACGTAGAACGCGCCTTCGGGTTTGGTGCAGGTGATGCCAGGAATCTGCGCCAGCCGGCCGAGAATCTGATCGCGCAAGGTCAGGTAGTCGGCGCGCATCTCCGCGACGCACTCCTGCGAGCCATTCAGCGCGGCGACGGCGGCCTTCTGCACGAACGATGCGGTGGACGAGGTGGACTGGCTCTGCAGCTTGCTCATCGCGGCGATGATCGGCTTCGGTCCAAGAGCGTAACCGGCGCGCCAGCCAGTCATGGCATAGGTCTTCGAAAGCGAGCCGAGTACGATGATGTGCTCCTTGCAATCGGTGAACGATCCGCCGCTGATCAGCGCGCCCGTGTACTGCAGGTAGACGTAGCACTCGTCGAGCAGCAGATAGATGCCACGCTCGTGCGCCAGGCGAACGATGCGCTCAAGGTCTGACGGCGACACAACGGAGCCGGCCGGATTGGATGGCGAGTTAAGGAAGATGGCCTTAGTACGCGGCGTGATTGCCTTTTCAATGGCGTCGGCGGTAATGCGGAAGTTCTCCGCTTCCTCGGTCTCGAGGTAGACCACCTTACCGCCTGCATACTGGACGATGTCCTTGTAGGAGACCCAATAGGGCACGGGCAGGATTACTTCGTCGCCGTGATCGATGAGCACCTGAATCGCGTTGAAGATCGCTAACTTGCCGCCCGTGGTGAACACGGCCTCGTCGGGTGCGTAGTCGGAGCCGAAGTCACATGAGTGGCGCTCAACGATGGCCTTGCGCAGCTCGGGAATACCTGAGACGACGGTATAGCGCGTGAAATTCGCGTTAAGGGCCTCGATGGCGGCGTCCTTGATATGGCGCGGCGTGGCGAAGTGCGGCTCGCCCGCGCCAAAATCGACCAGCTTCGCGCCAGTGGCGCGCAGTTTGGCTGCTTCCGCGGTTACGGCCATGGTGGCCGAGACTTCAATGCGTCCGATGCGGTCGGCAAAGATCTTGGTGGCAGTGGTGGCTGTCATGGTGATTCTATTTTTTCAGATTTTTGCGAAGTGGTGGGGAGAAATGACGGAATTGGTGATCAGGACGGTTCTTTGCGAACCTTGAGGACAATCTCAGCCGGTTGGGAGACGGCATTCTTGGTCTGAACGCCCCAGGCAACGTCGACAATGCGATACCGCTCCAGGGTTCCTGCGTCTTTGACCAGAATAGCTTCACCAATCGCCGGCGGGCGCGATGTCCACAGGAGACCGGCCAGTTCCTCGATGTCAAGCTCCTCCCCGGATTCATTCAGAACTTTGACCCTGGGGTCGCGCAACGGATGACGTTTGAGGGTTTTCCTTCGGCTCACGCCCGGATAACTCCTGCGCTACAGCTGCGCGGATTTGCTCGGGTGTCAGGCCTCGCTCCTTGATTCTTCTCGCCGCGAATGTCTCCGGCTCGCGAAGCAGGCCGAGGAAGAGGTGCTCGATGCCGATGTGGGGATGGGCCAGCTGTTCCGCCTCTTCCGCCGCATGCGCCAGCACGCGCTGCACCTCATGGGTGAGCGGCAAATCGACGTTAGTGGGAACCGGCTTCAGCTTTATCGTCTGTGATTCGACGAGCCGGTGAAGGTCGGTGGCGTCAAGGGCCAGCCATTGAGTGCTGATCTGCCCGTTCTCGCGGACAAGGCCGAGCAGGAGACAGTTCGAATCGATAAATTGGAGTCCAAACCCGCTCGCTTCATAGCGGGCGAAGAAGATCGCGCGGCGGGCTTTCTCTGTATAACGCTCGAACATTATCCTCCTCGCTGGAAGATCGTGTCTCTTAAAAGGAAGATGAAACCAGAAACTAACCCCGGGGCGCGTGCTGCTTCAGGCGGTCAATGACGAATTTCGGGACGAGGCCTTCGACCGATCCACCCAGTTCGAAGACTTCTTTTACCAGGCGTGAACTGACGAATGAATATTTCCCGTCGGGCATCAGAAAGATTGTCTCTAGCTCCGGAGCAAGCCGCCGATTCATCAGGGCCATCTGGAACTCATATTCGTAGTCGCTGATGGCGCGGATGCCGCGCATAACGGCCTGCGCCTGCTGTTCGCGCGCGAAATCCACCAATAGCCCGTCAAAGGTTGCGATGGAGACATTACTGAGAGCCGCTACGCCTTCGGTCAGCATCTCGACTCGCTCTTCAACGGTAAAAAGCGGATTCTTTGAGGAGTTGCGCAGGACGGCGATGACCAGATGGTCGAAAATCTTTGCACCACGTGCAATCAGATCGAGATGACCGTTGGTCACCGGATCGAAGCTGCCGGGATAGATGGCTTTAACAGTATTCACGCCA
>DATAQX010000132.1:0-35922 GCA_036264455.1 Silvibacterium sp.
GAGGATCGATGTAGGCTCTAAAGAATCTCACTGCGTAACTGACGAGTGCTCTATAATTTGAGGCGTTCTGTCGTAGCACGAAAACATGATTCCGCATGTCTGGAAGATCGCGAGGGCAATCGGCGATGCCAGAGGGAGAGCCCCAGCTTCGATCTGTGAGGTTCGGGAACTTCGAAGTTGACCTTCGGAGCGGAGAGTTGCGCAAGGCCGGAGTGAAGCTGGAACTCAACGGCCAGCCGTTCCAGGTGCTGACCATTCCGCTGGAGCCTCCCGGTGAAGTGGTGACACGGGAGGAATTGCAGAAGCGGCACTGGCCCGACACTTTCGTCGATGTCGACCACAATCTCAATACATCCATCAACAAGATTCGAGAAGCTCTGGGAGATTCGGCCGAGAGTCCGCGCTATGTTGAGACACTGCCCCGGCATGGCTATCGCTTTATCGCGCCCGTGGAAGGCGGCATCGTTTCCTCCGGCCAAATCGTCGAAAAACCTCCCCCTGTCAAATCACGGATGTGGCGAAGACCTGCGTATTCCTGGCTGGCCTTACCTGGTGTGGTCATAGTCAGAGTGAGCGGGCTTTTTTTGAGAAGGAAGGAGGGGTCCCCGAATTCCGGGCGCGCCAAGAGTCCTGAGGTTCAAGAAGTTGACCAGTGATGGTCAAGCAAAATCCGGCCCGCTTGCTACCGACGGTTCGCGGATCTATTTCAACGAACTTCTAAAGCTGACAGAGACTGACCCATGAGGGAACTCAATGGCTCATACAATGAAGGAAGTAGCGAAACGAGCAGGGGTCTCTCCTGCGACCGTGTCTCGCGTACTTAATAAAACACATTACATTTCCGCCGAGACGGAAAGGCGTGTACTTGAAGTCGTAAACGAGCTCAATTACTACAAGAACGTTCATGCCAAAAGACTGGCAACGGGACAAAGTGATTTGTTCGGTCTCGTGATCTCAGAAATTGCAAACCCCTATTTCCCCGGAATCATCCGCGGTTTTCAAGCCGCAGCGTGGGACAGGGGATTTGATGTCCTGCTTTGCAATACTGAATACAATCCGCAACGCACTCAGTCTGTGATCAGCAAGCTGATACAAAGCGATGTTCGAGGCGTTGCCATTGTCACCTCTTCGATTGACAACAGCATGACATCTGATTTGATCAGGGCGGGGATCGGCGTTGTCTTCTGTAACATGTGTCCTCCAGGTAAGCTGGTTAGCAATATTACTATCGACTACGAGCGTGGGATATTGCAGGCGATCGAACATGTCGTGGCGCTCGGGCATTACCGTGCCGCGGTTATTGCCGGCCCTGAGACAAACCGCACCGCGGTAAATATTAAGCGCGCATTGCTAACCGGATTAAAAAGAAAGGGAATCCGTCCCTTCCCCGTGACCAGTGCCGACTACCGGATAGACGCGGGCGCTTCAGCAGTACATACCATCCTCTCTGCCCCTGAGATACCTACCGTGATTTTTGGCGGGAGTGACCTTATCGCAATGGGAGCCATGAACGCACTTGAAGGGGCGGGCATCAAAATTCCAGAGGATATTTCCATCATCGGCATCGACGACATAGCGTTTGCCTTTCTCTCCCGTCCGCCGCTCACGACGATAAGCGTCCCTTGCGAACGCCTGGGCATCACAGCGTTTCACGCATTAGACAGGATGCTCAAACTGAAACGGCGCATAGGGGCGGACTATCGCCTTGAAACGGCGTTAGTCATTCGCAAATCTACAGCTCTCGCAAGGCTTTCCCCTCTACGCAGCGCCAGGCACGCTTCCCGTGCGTCGTCCGGGACCATCTAGTCTAGAGCGTCCGCGGCCGAAACCGCGGCCCCCTAGCGAGGTCTCCTCGTCAGAAGTACACTTTGGCGGCGAGTTGGATCACGCGGGGACCGCCGACGCCAATGTAAGTGTTCGCGTTCGTTCCCCAGTTCGCTGTCTTCGCGATGGAGATGGGAGTGGTAGGATCCGAATACTGAAATGGACCGTTCACCGTAACGCCCGCGCCGTTGGTATTGCCGGTGGGGTAATACCTGTCGTTGAAATTAGGATGGTTGAATACGTTGAACGCCTCCAGACGCAGTTGAAGACTACGCACTTCGTTTTTGCTCAGCGGGATGTTCTTGAAGAGGGACATATCCCAGTTCTGCATTCCCCCGCTGCGGAGAGTGTCGCGTGATCCGGCCTGCGGGAAACCAACCCTGGGAGCAACCGGGTTCTTATTCCGGTCGAGCGTGAAGTAGAAAGGAATGATGCCCCACATGTTGGAACCGTCGAAGGTCCCTGACGGGAACGCAAAGTTGTTATTCAGATCGGCGGGAACTCCGGTCATAAACTGCGTGATCCCGCTTAGCTGATAGTTATCGGTGACGTAGGAAAGCCACTTTGGACCGCCAAAGTGCTTGGTCACGCTGGGGAGATCATAGACATAGTTGGCCGCAAACACATGGGCTCGATCCCAACCTGTCGCTCGATAATCGAGCTGTGGATTTACTGGATTTTGGTAGTCCTGATCCGTATTGGCAGTGGCTAAGGACTTCGAATAGGTATAAACCGCGCCGAAGGTCAAGCCCGCGCTGAAGCGGCGCTGCAGGGAGGCTTGCAGCGAGTTGTAATTCGAGGTGCCGTTGAACTCCAGGTATGGAATCTGTCCGTAGCCTTTGTAGGGAACCAGTGGCGCATTGGTATAGCTCGCGTGTCCCAGCGCGCACCAGCCGTTGAAATCGTATCCGGCCGCCGAATACTCAGGTTGCAGGCCCGGCTGTACGGCGGGTACTGAGCCATTGAAAAGAGAGCAGTTTGGGTCCTGTGCGGCCCGGCTGAATGCGGTGCCGTACGGAACGGCATTGATGTCATGAGCGGTAACCAGGTGTTGCGAGAGCGTGCCCACATAAGCCACATCGAGTGTTGTGCCCCTGCCGAGCTCTCGCTGTATTCCAAGGCTGTAGCTGTAGACGGTGGGGACCCTGCCATCGCGGGCCGCGCCGATGATGTTCTTGTCGCCTTGCACTGGGATCTCGTCTGCGGACGTAGACAAGCTGGGAAGGTTGGCAATGTTGCTGCTTGAGACAGACGGGGTCTGCACGAGGGCTGGATTATTGAAGACCGTGTTAAAAATCAAATTGCCCTGAGTGCGATCGTGCATCATTCCGAAGCCGCCACGCAGCACAGTCTTGCGGTCGTTGAAAAGCTCGTAGGCGAAACCGAATCTTGGCTCGGGCATAATGCCGCGGCTGTCCCAGCCCCCTACTGGAAGTTGACCCTTGTCCACATACCTCATGCCGTTCAACGGATCCCCTCCGTCGGCCACGATGATATTGCCTGTGCCGGGGTCGATCGTGACCGCATTGGCCGGGTTATAAGACGCAGGATCGAAGAGCGCAACCTGGTTTCTGGCGTCGTACTGGGGCGGAATCCAGGCAAAGCGCATGCCATAGTCGAGCGTCAGCCGTGCCGTGACTCTCCAGGTGTCTTGTCCGTAGAATTCAAACTGGTTGTAGCGGAATTCACCCAGCGGACGTGCGGTGGATTGATCGAAGCTGTCGAAGTCCCCGAGGAGTGCGCTCGCCAGTGGATTGCCCAGCGTGCAAGTGCCCGTCCCGCCCGGGCAGCTTCCTCCACTAGTGGGTCCCAGCCCGAAACTGAACTGGCCGTTGATGTTGCCCCAGGCAATCTGGTTCTTGCGGCTGCGTTGGTAGAAAAAGCCAGTCTTCAGGGTGTGACTGCGTCGCACCCAGGTCAGGTTCTCATTCACATTGATGGTAGTGTTGGCCTGATGCCAGGGCGTCGCGCCAAGGTAACCGCCCCCGAAATTAACGTTATTGAGGCCGTTAAAGCTCATATCCGGAATGGACTGGTCGGGAGTAACTGGAAAGAGCAGCGGCAGGGTGATACCGTTCTTCCCCCGCGAGATATTTCCGTTCGTGCCATCCGCCTCGGAAAGTGTATAGCTGGGGCCTACCGAGAACTCGTTCAGGAGGGACGGGGTGATGGTGCTCACCCAGTTGCCGGAGACGTTCCAGCCGGGGTGGTTCTGCGTGCAGCCGCCGGGAAAATTAATCGACGAGGCGCAGGCGAAAATACCGAACGGTCCGGGAAACGGGACGAAGGGTGAAGAGTCAGTCTCCGTGTTGTGAATCCAGCGCCCGTACAGGCGATTCTTGGTATTGAGCTGAAAGTCAACACGGAGAATCTCCTCGCGACGGGGAGCATTGCCAGAAAGCGCTTCCGAGAAGTTGAAATTCTGTCCGTTGACCCCGAACCCGCCCACGTTAGGCGAAGGGAACAGGTTCAGAATCTTTTGTATCTGAGCAAAGACTGTCTGCTGTGCTGCCGGCAGCTGGCTTGGGTTGATTTTATTATTGGTGATGCCTGGTCCGGCAATCACAATTGGAAGACCGTTGCCATCAGTTGACTGCGAAAAATCCCCCTGCCGCTCCAGGGCAGTCGGCGTGTAGAATTGCGCGGTTCCACCAATGGGAACCAATTGCCGGTAGAATTCCTGGCTCCAGAAGAAGAACAGTCTGTCTCTCTTAACAGGCCCGCCCACCTGATACCCGAAATAGTTGTAGCGATACAGGGGCGGAGTATTTGGCAAGCCCCCCCTTAACTGATTTTGCTTGTTGAACCATTCATTTGCGTTAAGGCCCTCGTGGCGATGGAAGAAGCGGGCATCGCCATGGAACTGGTCCGTGCCGCTCTTGGTAACCAGAGCAATCTGTCCGCCCGCCGCCTTGCCGAACTCCGCCTGATAATTCGAGGTCAACACCTTCACTTCTTCAATGGCGTCGGGGTTGATCGTGACATGTGTTCCACCGTTATTTCCGGTATCGACATTCGATGCGCCGTCGATGGTGTACTCGTGCTGATTGGCGCGTGTGCCGTTGATGTTGAACTGGTCTATGCCGCCCGTGCCTGAAACCGCACCATTAAATCCGCTGATCACACCTGGGATCAGCTTCATGTAATCCAGCACATTGCGGCCATTGATGGCCACGTCGTTGAGCTGTTTACCAGTGATCAGGTCCGAGCGCTCGCCCGAATTCGATTGCAACTGGAGTTGCCCGGTATCAGCAGTCACGGTCACTGACTGCGTAGTAGCGCCCACGCTGAGCACAAATTCTCCCGCATTCAGCTTGTCTGCTGCGCTGAGCACGATGCCCTCGGCTACCACTCTCTTAAATCCCGAGGCTTCGATGTCAAGCGAATAGTTGGCGGGCGGAAGATTGGGAATTGAGAATTCACCGCCCGAGGACGTCTTCACACTTCTGGTCAAACCAATAGCTGTGCCATGGACGGTAACTCTGGCATTTGGGACGACCGCTCCGGTTGTGTCCGTGACCGTTCCAAATATCGTGCCAGACGTCACCTGCGAAAGCAGAGATGTGGACACAATACAGAGAACGGCCACGATCGAGAAGACAGATTTTGTACTTTTCTGACGAAGAGAACAGGGCATGGCTCCTCCTCACCGCAGTGAGATACCTTTTCGGTGCGGGCATGCAGATGTGCGCTGTTGATGTGCGTATGCATCAGTCCTCAACAACAACAACTGGCAGAGAACGTGCCCGGGGAATCAGCCAGTGCCCATTCTTTGCGGATGCATCATTGACCTCACTTCGGTGCAATCCTAAGAATGGGCTTGTAAGAAACCGATTTCCGAAACCGATTGCAGAAACTTGTAGTCTTCCCCAAATATATTTGTCAAGCGAATTAGGGTTACTTCAGAAGAAGGATTTTTAATCACGCCAACAGAAAATCGACCTCGACTCAAATGATCCTGCTCCCGCTGATCGTCCCGGAGAATTCACACTAACAGGCCCCCTTCTTCAGACAGCCGTGGGAAGATCTGTCTTTGTCAAACGCAGCGTCGCATTGTTGACTAGTGGCTTCGCCCAAAAACCAACGCTGAAAATAAAACCGAAGGTCAGGTAAAGAAGAATCAGCCCATTCCTCAGTCCAAAATGATCGCCGATTCGTCCGATGACGGCCGGCATCACTGCGCCCCCGATGATTGCGGTGCCAAGGATACCCGTAAATGAGCCGTGATACTCCGAAACAGAATTGAGCGCGAGCGAAATCAGGATGGGCCACATGACCGAGGCGAACAAACCCACTAAAGGAAAAGCGACTACCGATATTCTGTCGGGACCGAAAAGTGCAAGAGTTAGAAAGAAAAGAGCGCCGGTTGAGGCGCCGATTAACACGCGCCGGCTATCGAATATTTTCAGCAGCAGTACTCCGGCCAGGCAGCCGAAGGTCATCAACCCCCAGAACCGCGCGACCGCACGTGCGCCGGTGGTATGAGGATCAAGGTGGTGATACTGGCTGAGGAATTGCGATATCCAGTTGACAGAGCCCTGTTCGCATCCTACATAGGCAAAGACGGCGAGAAAATAAAGCCATACCGTGTGTTGTCGAACAAGGCTTCCGTACATCTGCAATGTGCCGGGCCGTTCTTCCGCCGTATGCTGGACGCGCGGAAACCTCGACACACACACCACCAGAACCATCACAGCGGCAATCACGGTGAAGATCCAATACAGAGAGACCCACGGCAGCTCAGCGGGAGTGATTTTTCTCAGCCCTCTGAGCAGCGGATTGGAATTCAGATTTAAGACCAGATAGGAATAGATATGGGGGCTGATAAACGCCGCAGAACCAAAAAACAGTTGGGCCAGCACTTCGTTGAACGCAAAGTGCTCCTCTCCGCCAGAGACGCGCAACAGCGGATTAATGGCAACCTGCAGAACTGCCATTCCCGCTCCAATGACAAACAATGAAATGACGGCCACTTTATATGCAGGAAAAAGTGCAAAACTCATGGAGCCGATCGCGGCAGCTATAAAGGCCGAAATCATCACCGGCTTTTCCGTGAAGCGTTCCACCAGGAATCCGGCGGGAATCGACATCACTCCATATGCAATGAAGAAAGAGAAGATCAGGAACCCCGCAGCAGTCAGGCTGACGTGGAAGTTGCTGATGATATCCGGCACGATCGGCCCGAGGATATTGGTGAGCAGGGATATCACAAAGAATGTAAGCAGGACCAGATAGACCATGTATCGATTCCTAGCCATATGCACTTGACTCCTCTTACATTCGGGGCTTCGCTATGCCGAAACAGTATCCGGGCAACCTATGTCTCCAAACCGATGATGCCAGGCGCGGGCTGCTCCAATAAGGTTCGCGTCCTCGCCGAGTAAAGCCAGTCTCAGATCCATTTTTTCCAGAGGAACGAATCGGCATCCCTGGCGCATAACCTCGCGGACGCCATCAAGAAAGAGGTCAGCGCTTTTCATAATGCTTCCGCTCAGAATTACCGCATCTGGAGTAAACAAGTTCATAAGGTTAGCGAGACCAATGCCCAGATAAAAGGTCTCTCTTCGAATGGCGAGCAGCGCCAGCGCGTCGCCTGCATACGCGAGCTCACAGATTCGTTTGGCTGTAAGCTCATCGCTGCCGGAATACTCCGGCTGGCTCTCCATCCAGCGGACCATGGCAGGACCAGCAGCGAGAGATTCCCAACATCCACTCAACCCGCAGGAACATGGAGGGCCAGCCGTGTCGATCACCTGATGACCGATCTCCGGATGCGCCCGATTAACTCCCCGATACAGTTGTCCGTCCAGAATAATGCCGCCGCCGATTCCTGTTCCGATGGTGACGTGGATGAGCCGCGACTTGTTTCTTCCCGCACCCCAGCCTGCCTCCGCCAGAGCTGCTGCATCCGCATCATTTTCAATCGCAACCGGGACGCGAAAGTTCCGCTCCAGATCGTCAACCAGACTCTCGCCGCTCCATTGGGGAAGAAAGTCCAAATCGCCAAAGCGCCCGGTAAACGGGTCGACCGGGCCGGTTGCGCCAATACCGATACCTGCGATGGCCAGACCTGTTGTCCGCGTGATCTGCCGCAACATGTCAACGATGAGGTTTACGCCATCGCCGTAGGTTTCGGCTGCCCTGGATGGAGCTTCCATTCGAGATAAGAGACGTCCGTTTTCATCTACGATTCCAACGGCTATCTTTGTCCCGCCGATATCAATGGCACCAATCGCGGTCATAGGCAATTCAACTATGTTTCATTTACCTTCAATCCCGCCTGTGCCGAAGACGCAATTCCGTTGGGCACAAGGCCGTGATCATCTTCAACAATGTAGGAAGCAAAGCGGAATGAGTCGCAATCGACACCGGCAAGCTGCGCCAGGCGCTCCGCAGCAAGCTGCGCTGGAAAAATATCGGCTAGAAACTGCCACTGCAGAGGCGCTCGGGGCAGCTGAAAAACCAGGTCTGCGGCGTCTTTGGGTATATCGCGACCGGTCAGCATCACCGAAGCCCCTAAGCCCCGCAGGTCGTGCGCTATGGCCAGGTCCTGTTCGCGCATTTGCTCGTTGTCGATCCAAATCGCGATACGGACATCCTGCATCATCACTTCTTGCGGCCCATGCCGAAAACTGCCGGTCCCCATCGCTGTTGCCGGCAATTTTGCTCCCTCTTCCCAAAGAAGGCTTGCTTCATATGCGCTCGCCAGACTGTAGCCTCGCGCCAGAAAGTAATACGGCACATCGGGCAGGAGCCAGGAAGTATTCGCCAACTGCTGCTGCCACTCCGGGATACTCTTTGCTGTTTCAGTAACAGCGCCGGAGAGCGCGGCTGCGAGATTCTCATCAAAGGAACTCACCGTGGCACAGGCTATAGCTGCGGCTGCAGCTGCCAGCGCTGTATAAGTATTCACCGAGATGCCGTGATCCGCTTTGACCGGAATGACAAGGGGGATGGCTGCTTCCTGCGCCAATGGACCATCTTCAAAATTGGTTACACCAATCACAGTCGCACCGGCTGCGCGAGCCTTGTCCAGCAGTTTTACGATCTCTATGCTTTTCCCACTCCGCGACAGAACCAGAATCACTGCATCCGGCGGAATTTTGCTGAATTGCAGTAGTTCTGATGCATCAAGCATATACACAGGCCGGCCTCCGGAATAAAAAATCGATCCCGCACTCAAGGCTGCATTCCAGCTGGCGCCGATCCCGGTAACGTAGACGTGGTGAGCGCCACGGATTGCACTGGCAGCAGATTCCAGCCATTTCCGCCCTGCCCCGCTGAGATGATCGATCACCCGCAGCAGTTCATCAGGCTGGCGGATTATGTCTTCGAGGAGACGGGTCATTCATTACCTCAACACTGCTCTCGATACGAAGGCACTTACTTCGCTGGCGTAATCACAATATTGCGAAAGGCGACGTGACCCTTTTCACTGCCTTGCAGGTAGATCGGCCCAGGCAGCGCTTCGTGGCTGTCCACTGCGCCACCTGTAATACCAGGGATCTCCTGGTTGTCGATGACGGTCCTGCCATTCTGAATCACCGTGACTCTGCGCCCGATCAGAGTGATATCGAATGTTTGCCACACATCCGGAGTGCGGGGCAGTTCGGGGGATGGAGCAAGAAAGCCATAGACGCCTCCCGTATGATGACTTGGCGGTTCTGCTTCTGACTCGGTTTCAATCTGAACTTCGTAGCGGCCACGGATATAGACTCCGCTGTTGGAATCCTTGCCGCAGTTAAATTCAATGTGCAGCTTGAAGTCCTGGAACTTGGAATCGCTGACGAGCTCAGGACCGTGTCCGGGGCTCACGATGGTTCCATCCTGCACCGTCCACACAGGCGGACCCGCCGCGCTCATCTTCCAACCGGTCAGGTCTTTTCCATTGAGCAGCTGAATTGGCTTGCCCCACTTCGGCGTACCTGTTTTCTCAAGGGCAGGCGCTCTTACGCCCACCCATTGCCAGGTCTTCCCGTCTGGACCATTGACTGTACCTGTCAGCGTTTCGCCTGTCAGTTTGCCTTGAAATACCAGATCAGCCTTGCTGTCTTCCTCTTCTTTAGGTGAAACGAATGTGAGCTGACCATCTGACACCTCAACCTTTGGCAAAGGCCGCGCATTTCCCCATCGGCCGACCATCTGCGCCTTCAGCTGATCATCTTCCTGCCGTAGCTCCAGCCATGAAGGATAATCCCGGTCCGGAGCCTTCAACGTAAGATCCCATCGCCCCAGAAAAGGTCCGGCGGAAGATGGACTCTTCGCAGAAGCTGTTGTCTGGGAATGAATCCAGGTAGCGGCGAAGATCATTGCAATGGCTGTGCCTGTGATGAAGACAACCCTCTGGAATTTCACGAAAATCAGAACTCCTTTGCTCCTGGCTTTATGCGCGGAAAATCAATTTTCCCGTCATCCTGACAAACTCCCCATTCATCCGAGCGACTTGATCTTCTCCGACGCCGCATCCCAGTAGACCGGGCTCTTGCGGAAATAAGATTCATTCGCAAGATGACAGGCCAGGGCTGCGTTGTGGCCGAAGACCGCATCCTGCACAACCGGCTTCCGCGAGCGAACCGCTTCGAAGAACTTCCAGAGATGCGGCTTGAGGTCGTCATAGTCGTTTCCGTTAAAAGTGATCGACTCTGGAGCAGGTTCCTGTCCGGGAACGGGATCATGCTCCTCGTGCCACTGTTTAACGTATGCATTCTTCATGCGAGCTGGAAACGACGCTGAATAATAACTCGGCGAAAGATCGACTCCAGCTTGTGGAATGTAAGTAACACTGAATTCACGGAGTTCAATAGCACCCCTGGGCCCTTGAAAGCGCGTGACCTCAGTCGATTCGCATGCCAGGGTCAACCGCATGTAGACAGGAACGTTGCCGTACTCAAAGAGTACGGGATGCACATCCGGCATGTTGCGCCCGTCCTTCCAGTGATAAATGCCTCCGAATGACGACACGCGTTTCGGCGCCTCATTGATGCCCAGAACAAATTGCATACCGCTGATCAGATGGACCAGCAGATCTCCGGCAACACCCGTTCCGTACTCCTTCCAGCAGCGCCAGCGCGCGAACGCAAGAGGATCAAATGGCTTTTTCGGCGCTGCTCCTTGCCATGTGTCCCAATCCAGATTCTCGAGCGACAAGTCAGGAGGAGGAGGATATTCCCAGGCGCCGTTGGGATCGTTGCGGCCGTAAGTGGCTTCCACCAGATTCAGCTCTCCGATCGCACCCTTCTCGTAGAGCTCTTTTGCTTTTGCACAAAGCACGGAGCTTGTCCGTTGCGCGCCAATCTGAACGATCCGATCCGTCTTCTTCGCAACACCGACCATTGCCAATCCATCAGCTGGATTGTGGGACATGGGTTTTTCACAATACACATCCTTGCCTGCAGCTAAGGCATCTACCACCACCTGCTTGTGCCAATGATCGGGAACAGCCACAATGATGGCGTCGATATCTTTGGCATCGAGCAGTTCCTGATAACGGCGAGTCGTCCGGATCGGCTTGCCGACAATCTCTTTCGCCAGCTCATGGCGGCCGTCGTAAAGATCGGCAGCGGCTACGCACTCCACTCCACGGAGCTGGATGGCAGTTGAAAGCAGCCCTGAACCTTCCATGCCAACTCCAACGATTCCAAAACGGAGCTGGTCACTTGGCGCAACCGCCTGCGATGCAGACGGAATTGGCTCGGCACTAAGAAAGTTAGCTCCGGAAACCAGGGAAGCACCCATGGTGCCAGCAGTGGTTTGCAAAAATTCACGCCGCGAAAAGACCCCTTTACTCATAGTTTCGATTCTCCTCCACGATTTTCGAGAATCTGTGAGATTTGCTGAGACAAAGTCAGATTGAACTACAAGCTTTCGTGTCTGCGATTTTGACATTTATTAGTTGCCGGCAACTCCAAGCCATTGGTTCTTTGCACGCATGTAACCGCGGCTCGCCGTTCATCGGTACTAAAACGTAGACCTGAGACCAAACTGGGAGACCCCTCGTATCCTCACGTGTCGCTGTCGCCTGCGCGATCACAGCGGAGCAGGGCACCCATCGGCGTAGTGCCAGCGTTTTAGAATTTCCTATAGGGAACCGCTTTCAGAAAGCGATTGCAGAACTTTTTTAGACTGCTGCATTCAACTTGTCAAATAATTTCTGCACGGAATCGCCGATTGTTTGGGAATCCCTTTCTATCTCATTGGAGGTCGTGATTGAGCACGTCCAGATACTTTGCGTACAGAAACAGGCGACCCCTTCGCTTTCCGCTGGACTCCCGAAAAATGTCCGCTTCGGTTATTCGGGCAATAGCCCCTGAGGCAGCTGGAAAGCTGACTTTCACCTCCCACGCCGCGTTCTTAATTGAGAATTATGGCTTAGCTTGAGCGTATCGATAAATAAGCAGAGCCAAAGCCGCTCCGCGGCCGAAGTGTTCGATCTTTTCTTTATCTACTCGGAAGAAGTTTGTCGATGTTGCCAGCTGTCCGTGCGGCTTGATTTGCAGTGTCCCGGACACCCTGCAAGAAAAACAGTCGTCCAATCGCTATCAAAGCATCGATAGTTATCCTTTAATATCGAGCGCGTCGGCATGTCTTGTACTATGAATGCGCGACTCGCAAGCTGAAGGGAGCGACGCTGCTGGCCTGTGATTCTTCTTCCATTCCGCCGCCTTTGCTGGTTTGCCCCATGCCAGATAAAGCTCGGCAAGCCGGTCGCGTGCAAAATCGATTTGATACAAATCCGGAACGGCGATCTTCTCTTTTCGCGCTACCATTCCCTCGTAGCCTTCGAGCAGCAGCGGTTCCGCTTCGACATAGTTCTTCTGTCCAGCCAAGCTCGCGCCCAGCAGGCTCTCGGCGCGAAATCGTTGCCAGTCATCTGGCTGCTGCTTTTGATAGAAGTCCACGGATTCGCGCGCGAGGGGCTCGGCTCCGGCAAACTGCCCCTGTGATTCGTAGGCGAGCGCCAGATCGGCCGCTGAACTCATGGTATCCGGGTCCTCCGAGCCCAGCGCATGCCGCCGTCCTGCCAGGGCCTGCCCAGCATAAGTTTCTGCTTGGGCGTACTTACCCTCACGTTGGTACATGGACGCGAGAGCCGAAATGGCGCCAAGAAAGTCCGGATGCTCGGGCCCCAGCACTCGCCGCTCTATCTCCAGATTCTGACTATAGAGCGCCTCTGCCTCCTTGTACTTGCCCTGCGCTGCGTAGGCGGCAGCCAGATCGTTCGTGGAGGCCAAGGTGTCAGGATGCTGGGGGCCTAAGAGGCGATGTTGGATCTGGATCGTTTCGGTATAAAGCGCCTCGGCACGCTGGAATTTGCCCTGCGCAACGTAGACGTTGGCGAGATTATTCATAGACATCAGTGTGTCGGAATTCTCCGGACCGAAGATACGCCGAGTGATTTCCAGACTTGCGCTGTGGAGGGTCTCGGCTGCCGCATACTTGCCCTCTGAGTCATACACGTTGGCCAGATTATTCATGGACATTAGTGTTTGAGGATGTTCGGGCCCCAGGACTCGCTGTCGGATCTCTAGCGTCTGGTTCTCGAGCCCCTCTGCCTGCCTGTACTTGCCTTGCGCGTAATAGACGCTTGCCAGATTGTCCATGGACGCGAGTGTTTGAGGATGTTCGGGCCCCAGGACTCGCTGTCGGATCTCTAGCGTCTGGTTCTCGAGCCCCTCTGCCTGCGCATATTTGCCCCGCTCAAAGTAAACGATTGCCATGTCGTGCATGGACTTCAGGGTGTCGGGGTGCTCCGGACCCAACACGCGGCGCTGGATCGCCAGGGTTTCGTCGTAAAGCGCCTCTGCCTCGGGGTACTTGCTCTGCCGCCAGTAGACATTTGCCAGCGCGTCGATGGACGAAAGAGTGTCGGGGTGCTCAGCACCTAACACGCGGCGCTGCGTCTCCAGGGTTTGACGGAGAAGCGCCTCCGCCTCGGGATACTTGCCTTGAAGAAAGTCGATATATCCAATGTGGTTCAGAGTTTTGAGCGTCTCCGGATTTCTTGGCCCCAGCACCCGGCGCTGCAAATCCAGAGCCCCCTCGAATTGTGTGCGGGCCTCAGGGTATAACCCAAGGTCTATATATGCCTGCCCGATAGTGCCCCGAATCGCAGCTTCCACCTCGGGTTGCCGGTCGAACCGGCCCGTAATGCGGGCAGCTGCGCGATCTAATGCCGTCCGCACCTTCAGATCTGGATCGGGATTGAAGTTCGGATTCGCCTGGTTGGCCGCGCTCGCCTGTGCGAGAAGATCGTTTTGAAGAAAATCGCTGATCGCCCGTGAAATTGCCGATTCTTTACTCGCTCGCGCCGCTTCTCGCGTGCTTACGATGATTCCCGCGATCAACACGATGAAGACTGCGGCAACTCCCACGACCAGAGCTTTGTGCCGGTGCGCGAACTTTTGCAACTGATAGATCGTGCTGGCCGGTCGCGCCATGATCGGCTCGTCGTGCAGGTAACGCCGTATATCGGCAGCCAACTCCGCGGCCGATGAATAGCGCCGCGTCTTGTCTTTCTCAAGCGCTTTTCCGACGATGGTCTCGATATCTCCGCGGTATGCACGCCTGATCGTACTTAGCGCGGTGGGCTCCTCCTCTTGAATCGTTCGCGCGGCCTCTGGCAGCCTGGGGCCGATCTTGTACGGCAGCCGACGCGCCAGCATCTGATACAGCACGACACCGAGCGAATAGACGTCGCTTCGAGTGTCCAGTTCCAGAGGATCGGCCAGGACCTGTTCCGGACTCATGTATGCGAGGGTTCCAACGATCTGTCCCAGGTCGGTCTGATGGGTGATTCGGGCGCCACTATCCGTTGCTCGCGCGATACCGAAGTCAAGAACCTTGGGCTGTCCGGTCTCATCCACGAGAATGTTGCCCGGCTTAAGGTCGCGGTGAATTATCCCGCGTTGATGCGCGTGGTGAACCGCGTCGCAGACCCTGGCAATGAGGTTCAGCCGCTGGCAAGTGTTCAGGTGATGCGTATCGGCGTACTCGAGCAGGGGCTGACCACGGATGAACTCCATGACGAAGTACGGTTGCGGACCGAATCCATTTTCAGCAATGCCGGCTTCATAAATTTGCGCAATACCGGGATGTTGCAACCTTCCCAGCGCAAGTAATTCCTGCTCAAAGCGCCGGACCAGCCTGGGATCATTTAGATCAGACCTGATGACTTTAAGGGCCACCGTACGACGCGGGTGTTCCTGTTCCGCCTCGTAAACAATGCCCATTCCGCCTTCGCCGAGGCGACGCACGATTCGAAAACCACCGACGGTGGACGGCAACGCAGCCCCGCCTCCGGGAGCCGTAGAATCAACACTAAAATCCTCTGGCGCGATGTCTTTGGATGTATCTGAATCGATATCAAAATCTCCGACCATCCGATCCCAAAGCATTCCCATCTGCGGACCCATGGCAGGATTCGATAAGTGCGCATCAGCGCAAGCAAGCAGGGATTTAATCTCCTCGAGCAGGGTAGCATCACCATTGCAGGCTTTCTGAAGCCACGCAGAGCGCCCGGCAGGATCGAGTTCGAGCGCTCTCTCGTAGAGCGATTCAATTACCGCCCAGCGCTGGGGCTCCATGTTCGTCCTCGCTGCTCATTTCGCGAACGAGCCATGCCTTGGCCAGGCTCCAGTCGCGGTTCACACTTTGCGGTGAAATATGAAGCACCGCTGCTATCTCCTCGGCTGTAAGACCACCGAAGTAACGCATTTCGACGACCCGGGCCTTGCGCGTGTCAAACTCGGCCAGCCGTTCGAGCGCCTCATGCAGCCGAATCACCATGGGATCCGGCTCCGAGGAGAGGATCAACGCATCGTCCAAAGTTGTTCGTCGTGCGACTCCTTCACGTTTTGCGCAGTCTCGCGCTCGAGCGTAATCGACAAGAACGCGGCGCATGATCCGAGCGCCCACAGCAAGAAAATGGGCTCGATCCTGCCACTCAATCTGGCTTATGTCAACGAGCCGAAGATAGGCCTCGTGTACAAGGGCTGTGGCTTGAACGGTGTGATCAGGACGCTCCCGGCTTAAGCATCGGCGCGCTATGTCGCGCAGCTCTGGATATACGAGCTTGACAATTCTGGCTAGCGCGGCCTCGTCGCCGCCGCCCCAGGCACGAAGAAGCTCGGTGACTTCAGAGGAAGGCGATTGAACCATAGACTGGCCTTCCCTTTCAAAGTTGCCACATTTTAACGCCCGCAGAATTTCAGGCGCAAGTGAACTCGTTTCGCGACACACGGCAACTAAGCCCCCGGTGCTTAGTGCGTTTCATTCAGAGTTCGTTACTGATCGCGATCAAAAAAATTGGGCGCATTAGCAATTGCGCGAACATTTCTCGCCTATATGAGCAAGGTGGAACGCGAGGGAGTTCGCACAGGTAAGACACACCCCCAATCCAACGCGACGAGCAACGTTCAACTTGAGAGGAGATTGACTATGACTACAAGAATGATCGTGAAGAAGAATCGAGCATCAATCGCAGCGATGCTTTTGTTGCTTCTGACTGCAACACTAACTGTGGCTCAATCAACCAGCAGCGCAGGGTCATCGGGTGCTGTGCCTCAAATGGTCAAATTCGGTGGCGTCTTGAAAGATGATGTCGGCCATTTAAAGACCGGCATGGTCGGCCTCACCTTTGCTGTCTACAAGGAACAGGATGGCGGTACACCGCTCTGGCTGGAGACTCAGAATGTAGAGGCCGACAGCGAGGGCAAGTACTCAGTGTTACTGGGTTCGACCAAGACCGAGGGTTTGCCCGCTGAGCTGTTCAGCAGCAATGAACCACGGTGGCTGGGAGTGCAACTCGAAGGACAGGCTGAACAACCGCGGATTCTGTTTGTGAGCGTGCCTTACGCTATGAGAGCGTTGGACGCTGCGACGATCGGCGGACTGCCGCCGTCCGCTTTCGTGCGCGCGCGCGTACCTGGAACGGGTGGTAAGAACAATTCGTCCACTGCATCTACGTCGAGTACGGCAGCTACGCCAGGTACGGCAGCCAGTACGACAGCCAGTACGCCGCAAATCTCCGGATCAGGAAAGACCGACTTCATACCGATCTGGACGAGCAGCTCAACGCTCGGCAATTCAACGATCTTCGAAAACGCGGGCAAGGTTGGCATTGGGACGACGACACCAGGAGCCTTTGAGCTCGCGGTGAATGCACCCAACCAGCTGGGCGAGCAGGTCGAAGGGCCCTTCGCCGGTGTGGGTGCCGGTTTCCAACTCCAGACCACCGGGACAGGCGGCAAAGGCTGGGAGCTTCTGGCCACCGGCAACATCTCGGCTCAAGGCCCAGGCAAGCTGAATATTCGGGATCTGTCCACGGCGAGAGACGTCTTTACCATCGCTCCTGGCGGACTCGTGGGCATCAACGACACGAAGCCGGGAACGGTTTTGCAAGTCACAGACAACAATGTCGTTTGCTGCGCGGTGGGCACCGTGCTTGCCGCAGACGCCTTCAAAGTTGGCACAGCAGTGTTCGGAGACGTGACTGGTACTAGCGGCCTGTCGCACGGTGTTTTTGGCCAGATTTTCAGCCCAGTAACTGGATCGGCAGCCGTGGTAGGTGAAGCCCAGGGCGCCTCGGGGCAGAATTCTGGTGTTGCGGGCTTTAACGAAAGCAGCGGCAGACTCGCTGCCGGCGTTGTGGCTGCGGAAGAGGCGAGCAGCGGCTTCACACTGGGCGTGAGTGCAGTAAGCGATAGTCCGAAGGGCACCGGGGTTCTTGGTTTAGGTCAGGGGATGAGCAATACCGGAAATGCGCTGACTGGATGCTGCGCGTTCGGCGTGTGGGGAGACACTCGGTCGAACATATTCGGAGACGCAGGCCTGATCGGCACGGCAGATGATGCTCGCGCTATCTACCTGCAGAACAACAGCCCCAGCGGAGTGCCAACGGCATTCATGTTTCAGGGAGCGGCGAATCAGCTGGCTTTGCAGGCCGGCGGCAACGGCGGCTTTTGCACCATTGACAGCAACGGACACGAGAACTGCCCCAATGGATTTTCTGAGACGGCCGCAGTGGCAAGCGGGACGCGCCGGGTCTCACTCTATGCCATGGAATCGCCGCAGCATTGGTTCGAGGATTTTGGAGCGGGACGGCTCGAGAATGGCACGGCCGCCGTGGCCCTCGATCCCACTTTTGCTGAGACCGTGAACGGAGCCTCGGACTATCATGTGTTTCTTACGCCCGAGGGAGACTGCCGCGGTCTTTACGTAAGCCGCAAGACTGCCTCCGGTTTCGAAGTGCGGGAGCTCGGCGGCGGCCAGTCGACCGTGGCCTTCGACTATCGGATTGTGGCCCTGCGTCGCGGCTTTGAAAGCGTGCGTCTTGCGGATGTAACCGATCGCTGGAACAAGATGAACGAACCGCAGATCAAGCCGGAGCCCGGACCGCCGTTCAAGGTTCCCAGTGCGCCCCCGGCGCCGTCCGTGCCCGCTCAGTCCAATGTCCCGGGAGCCATGGCGCTCGATGGACCGAGGTAGCCCACATGCGGCCGACCTCCGTCGTAGAGTTTGACGCGGAGGTCGGTCCTAACCTGGTGGAAAGTTGGCGGAGTTGAATATGGCGCTTATCACTCGGAGACACGTCGTCCGGCAAATGGCGCTTGCCGCCGCACTCTGCGGATGCCCGATTAGTGCGATTGGTGAAGCGCGACGGCTTTTCGACGCGGACGAACAGAATGGCCCTCCGCTCGATCCGGCGACGATCCGCAAGCTGGCTTCCGAAATCGTCGGCCAGGTAATCACGCCGGACGGATCCGAGTACGAAGTGGCACGCTTGACCTTCAACCGGGCATTCGATCACCGTCCGGCGGTGATTGTGCGCTGCGCTGGCTCATCGGACGTCGCGCGCGCCCTGGATTTTGCCCAGACCAAAAATTTGCCACTGGCGGTGCGCGGTGGAGGCCATAGCCGGCTCGGGTATGGGATGTGCGACGGCGGCGTGGTGATCGACGTCTCCGGAATGAAACGAGTGGAAGTCGATGCCGGCAGACGCGTGGCCCGCGCCGAGTCAGGCGCGCTCGTGCGCGATCTGGACCAAGCCACGCAGCGCTTTGGGCTTGCGACAACGTCGGGCGGGTGCCCGACGGTAGGAATTGCTGGCCTGACCCTCGGCGGGGGAGAAGGTCGCTTGATGGACAAGTACGGCGCCGCCTGCGACAACCTGCTATCGGCGCAAGTGGTGACCGTGGACGGGAAACAAGTCGAGGCCAGCCAGGAGTCCAATCCAGATCTTTTTTGGCGATTCGCGGCGGCGGCGGCAACTTCGGTGTAGTGACGGCGTTGGAGTACCAGCTTCATCCTGTAGGCGAGGTCGTTTCGGGAGCGCTGATGTATCCCGCGGGACGCATTCCAGACCTACTGCAGGCTTTCGTCAGGTTTCTTGCGGAGGCCCCGGATGAAATGGACGCGTTTGCCCAGTTGTTGCCGTCCGAACGGGGGCCAAGGCTCAAAATCGATGTCTGCTATTGCGGCGATCCAAGAATGGGGACTGACTTGCTCAGGCCGCTGCGAGCGCTCAAACCGCAGGATGACAGCGTCAGGGTCATGCCCTATCTGGAAGCTCAGGCGGCAGGTGGATTTCTTCTAGCGCCGGTTGCACACTTCCAAACGAACCTCTTTCTTCGGGAACTCAGCGGGGCCGCCATTGCGGCGATTACGGCCGCAACCAACAATGCGCCAGCAACGTGCAAGGTGATCATCGTGCCGTTTCGCGGGGCTGTTAGCCGGGTAAGTTTGAGTGATATGGCGTTTGCTCTGCGGCAGCCTGGCTATGAGGTAGACATGACGGGTGTCTGGAGCGCTCCTGCAGAGAAGGCCAATGCGGTGCGATGGGTCCAGGCTACGCGCGACAATTTGCAACCCTTCGCGCATGGAGTGTATGTCAACCAGCTAGGCGATACGAGCGACCAGCTGGTGCGCTCGGCCTACGGGCCGAACTATGCTCGCCTCGTAGAGATCAAGGAAAAGTACGACCCAAAGAACGTGCTGCGGCTCAATCAAAACATCAAGCCGGATAGTACCTCGAATAGTTAAGGGACTCAGACACGCGGCGCTGGGGCCGAATCGTCAACTATGCGGAAGTTTCGTACTAGGCATCCTCGATGAGCGCATAATCGCCAATGCACTCAGATACTACCTGGCAACCGGTCGGGTGCGATCGAGGGTTCGGGCGAGAGCGAATGTCTTGGCCTGCATGACGACAGGTTTGGATGCCGTTTGCTTCACAACGGCCTGATAGCAAAACTGCACTCCCAGCGCGAACAGACAGATGGAGAGCGCAAGGCGCAACTGGCGGTTGGGCAGGCGCGGGGCGATGAGGGAGCCGGCGAGCCCTCCTGCGATGCCTCCAAGGATGAGACGGGTGAGGAGTGCTATATCGAGGTTGCTACTGGCGAAATGCAAGCTGCTGCCGGCGAGCGCGACACAGAGTCCAAAGGCCAGGTCAGTGCCAACCACCTGCGCCGCGGTAAGCGAGGAAAGACCGAGCAAGACGAGAGTGCCGAGTGCTCCTGCGCCGGATGAGGAGAAACCCACTTCAGCGCCGATGGGGAACATGAACGCGGCGATGGCACCGCGGCGCGCGGGCCTTTCCGCATTTGTTTTGAAGGGGCGGAAGTGCCGGTAGAAATGCCATCCCGACGACGTGATGATGATGACGCCAAGTACGGCATATAGGACGGCGTTGTTACCGGCCGCGGCAAAATGGCGGAAGAGCAATGAGCCGAGAACAACGCCGGGTAAACCGCCGAGCAGCATGATTCCGAGGACGCGATAGGCGACCTGACGCCGCCACATTTGCAGCGGTACAACGACTGCCTTGACCGCGACAGAATATGCGAGCGAAGTCCCTACCCCGACAACGACAGGCACGTGCAGAAACAGGATTAGCAGCGGCGCAGTGATGGTTCCAGCCCCGACGCCGGTGATGGCGATGACGAACGCGATAAGGAATCCGAGCGCCAGTTCCATCGGGTGTCCTAACTCTGCGAGCTTTCTCCGCTTTCAACGGATTGAATGTGAATGCCGCACTCGACCTTGTGTCCGCTCCATCGGCCGGAGCGCGGGTCGTCCGCGCTGGTGGGCAGACTGGTACAAGGCTCACAGCCGATGCTGGAGTAGCCGAGATCGTAGAGCGGCAGCAGGGGAATGCCGTGGCGCTCGGCGTATTGCCAGACGTCGCGCGTGTGCCAGTCGGCGAGTGGACTGAGTTTGCGCAACTGCTTGCCACTGGGCAGGGTGAAGTTTTCCAAGGACTGGAGATTGGCGCGAGTCTTCGCCTGCTGGCGGCGCAGCCCGGTGAACCAGACGTTGTAAGGCTGGAGTGCGGCGAAGAGCGGTCCTACCTTGCGCAGGCCGCAGCAGCGGTCGGGGGCAGTCTGATTGAGAATGCCGAATTCGGCTTCCTGCTCAGCAACCGTTTGCGCTGGCAGGATATTGTGCAGGTTCAGATGCCAGTCTGCGGCGATGCGGTCGCGGTATTCGTAGGTGGCCTGGAAGTGATAGCCGGTGTCGAGGAAGAGCACGGGGATGCCGGGCGTTATTTGCCTGACCAAATGCAGAACGACTACGTCCTCGGCCTGGAAGCTGCTGGTGACGCAGGCATCGTTTGCGTAAGAGTGGAGTTGCTCGCGCACGAGTGTTGCCGCTGTCGCGATCTTCTCGTCGAGGGTTATGACTGAGACGGGAATAGTGCTCATGGGTACTCCGTTGGCGGCTGGACTTCAAGATTGAGCGCGGTAATGACGGCTTCGGTCGAATCTTCTTCAAATGGCGTAAGGATGAAGTCATCCGTGACTCGTTGGAGGACGACGTCCGAGGTTTCCACGAGGACGATGACTCCTACGTGACACAGTGCGCGCCAGATATCGCGGTCCCGGACGCGTGTGCGAACAACGGGGTGGTGGAGTTCGAGCAGGCGTTGTTCAAGCGGCGCGAGCTGTTCGGCGTTGCCGAGAATAACGCGTGGGGTCTGTTCTGGATTTGTAACCGTCGTGGTGAGAATATGCCGGATCATGCCCGCGCCGATGGTGGCATTGGTAACCGGATCGATGAGGATGAAGCTGCCCATGGCGCGGCTCTGGGTGTAGAGATCGGCAAGGATGGGGCGGTCGGTTTCGACTTCAATGACGCCGATGGCGTTGAGATCGAGCGTGACCGCCGCTTGCGGATCAAGGGTTTCGATATTGATCTTGTGGCGGACAGAACGCACCCGCGCGGGCACGCTGTGGCTGGTGTGTTTGAGGAGATAGCGGCGACCGATTTCAAGCGGCTGCGCAGAGAGCCACACGACAGAGGCTTCGAAATGATTGGCAACCGTGGGCGGTGCCTCGACTGCGGCAATGAGATCTCCGCGGCTGATGTCACGTTCATCCTCAAGCGTGACGGTGACGGAGAGGGGCGCGGTGGCGGACTCGAGTTCGCCGTCGAAGGTGACAATGCTTTGAATGCGGCTGGTGTGGCCTGAAGGCAGCGCTACGATGCGGTCTCCGCGATGGATGGTGCCGGCGGCGATTTGGCCCGCAAAGCCGCGGAAGTGCTGGTCGGGGCGGATGACTCGTTGGACGGGCAGACGAAAAGCCAGATCAGCGTTCGCGCGCTCGAGGGGAACGGACTCGAGATATTCGAGTAGCGTGGGGCCGGTGTACCAGGGCATGTTGCCGCCGGCGTGGACGACATTCTCACCTTCGAGCGCGCTGATGGGAATGGCCAAGAAACCGCCCAGACCTGTACGGGCGGCGAGGTTGGTGAAGTCGCGGCTCAGCCCAAGGAAGACTTCTCCGGAGTAATCGACCAAGTCCATCTTATTGATGGCGGCGATGACACGCGGAATGCCGAGCAGCGAGGCTATGTAGGCGTGACGGCGCGATTGGGTGAGGATTCCCTTGCGCGCGTCGATGAGAATGATGGCGAGATCGGCGGTAGACGCTCCTGTGGCCATGTTGCGCGTGTACTGTTCGTGGCCAGGTGTATCGGCGATGATGAACTTGCGGCGTGCGGTCGAGAAGTAGCGGTAGGCAACGTCGATGGTGATTCCCTGCTCGCGTTCGGCGCGCAGACCGTCGGTAAGCTGGGCAAAATCGATGGCAGCTGCAGCAGTGCCGTGGCTGCGTGTGACGGCGCGGACATGGTCCTCATAGACGTTGCGCGAGTCGTAGAGCAGGCGGCCGATAAGGGTGGACTTGCCGTCGTCGACACTTCCTGCGGTCGTGAAGCGCAGGAGATCCTTGGCCTGCTCGGCTTCGAGAAAGTCTTCAATGGAAAACGCGGGAGCTTCGTCTTCCATTAATTGGGTCGCAAGGGCGCTCATTAGAAGTACCCCTCGCGCTTCTTGATCTCCATGGAACCGTCCTGATCGTGATCGATGATGCGGTTGGCACGCTCCGAGGAACGAAACGATACGAGTTCGGCGATGATCTTCGGGAGGGTGTCGGCGTCGGAGCGGATGGCTCCGGTGCAGGGACTGCAGCCGAGGGAGCGCAGACGGCAGCGAACCAATTGCTCTTCTCCCGGCAATCCCTCGACAAAGCTCTGCTCGATAGGGATCAGGCTTTCGCCCCGCACCAGCATGCGGCGCTCCCTGGCGAAGTAGAGCGGAACGATGGGGATGTTTTCGAGATGGATGTAGTGCCAGATATCAAGCTCGGTCCAGTTGGAAAGTGGAAAGACGCGAATGCTTTCGCCTGGACCGGTGCGGCTGTTGTAGAGGTTCCAGAGTTCGGGACGCTGGCCCTTTGGGTCCCATTGACCGGCGCGGTCACGGAAGGAAAAGATACGCTCCTTGGCGCGCGATTTTTCTTCGTCGCGACGGGCTCCGCCGAAAGCGGCGTCGAAGCCATAGTAGCGGAGTGCGTCTAAGAGGGCTGTAGTCTTGAGAAGACCACAGCAGCGCTGAGTTCCGAGCTTTACCGGGTTTGCACCGTCGGCAAGCGCGCCTTCATTACGCCAGACGAGCAGGTTGAGGCCGAGCGAACGTGTGTATGCGTCGCGGAATTCGAGCATCTCGCGGAACTTATAGCCGGTGTCGACATGAAGTAGCGGAAACGGAATGGGTCCGGGGTAAAAAGCCTTCTGCGCGAGACGCAGCATGACGGAGGAATCCTTGCCAATCGAATAGAGCATCACCGGCTTTTCGAATTCCGCTGCGACTTCGCGGAAGATGTGAATGCTCTCGGCCTCAAGCAGCTTGAGGTGGCTGAGACGGGGCGGGATTGTTTCCCTCGATATATCGGTTTCCGCGATCTGTGACAAAGTTGTCGATGCCATTCCGGTAGGTTCCATGGCCGATACTGCAGGCCGTTGCCGATTGAAGCTGAAAAGGAAAAAGCCCAGGTGCCTTTGAAGTCAGGCGGTGGGCTCAAGGAGCTGGA
Source organism: Silvibacterium sp. (assembly GCA_036264455.1). Classification (GTDB taxonomy): domain Bacteria; phylum Acidobacteriota; class Terriglobia; order Terriglobales; family Acidobacteriaceae; genus Silvibacterium. The sequence continues at coordinate 24,198 of DATAQX010000132.1, forward strand.
TCGTCAGGGATTGTTTCGCGACTAGATCAACAGAAACAGAGCTCACAGCCTTGGCGGCACGCGCAACAACAGGCGTGGCGGCGACAACAAGACGGAGCTTGATTCGTGACCTGCATCTGTTAAGAGCTTCGCGCAGGCGCGGACGATTGTCAATTCGGGGTCACTCGCTTGACGCGGCGGAGTCTGCTCTCTATATTCGAAATCACGATGAATCTCGCTGCCAGCATGCTTTGTACTTGTTGCTTTGGCGCAGGTGTATGGCCGGCGAGTAATCACTTCTAATTTCCAGGTTAGAGCCTTAGAAGTATCAGCGCCGGAGCCGAATTGGCCCGGCTTTTTGTTCCTCTACAACTTGGTAATGCCTCAGCGTATGGTTTCAAGCTCTTTATCCCGGCCCTCGATCGCGCGCTCTCCGCGCCGCTTCTGTTGTTGATTACCCCATAATCAACGCCTGCCGGTTGCGCCTGGCCTGACTTTCTACCCTACAAGTTCATTTTTATTTTCTTGCAGTTCCTTATAACAAGGAGGTTGTTGTGTTCGTCATTTCTCGTTTGACTCGAGTCTGCGCATGTGTGGTGCTGTTGAGCTTTGGCTTCGCCGGAACGATCTGGAGCCAGGTGGTTGGAGGATCGATTGCGGGTACCGTTCGCGATGCGAGCGGAGCGGCGATTGCCGGCGCCACGGTTGAGATTCGCAATGCGGAAACGGGCTTTGCGCGCACATTAACGAGCGATGACGCGGGTCGATATGCGGCTCCTTCAGTACCGATTGGCACCTACTCGGTGAGCGCCGCCAGGGATGGATTCGGCAGGCAGACGCAAACAGGCATCCGGTTGGTGGTGGGGCAGAGCGCGGTGATCGATTTGTCACTTGCTGTGGGCAAAGTTCATCAAGAGGTGACGGTGGCGGCGATTCCTGCGACGGTGGAAGTGTCGACTCAGCAGACGTCCGGGCTGGTGGACGAGCGGCAGGTGAAAGAGCTTCCGCTGAATGGCCGCAGCTATGACGAGCTGATGACATTGAATCCCGCGATTGTGAACTACTCGGTCGAGCGCTCGGGCGGCATCGGTACTTCGAATTCGGCGGTAGGAAATATGTTCGCTGTCTCGGGGCATCGTCCGCAGGACAATCTCTTTCTGCTGAACGGGATTGAGTACACGGGATCGTCGGAGATCAATGTGACTCCGGGGGGAACGAGCGGGCAGTTGCTTGGCGTAGATGCAGTGCGCGAGTTCAACGTCGTCACGGACACGTATGGCGCGGAGTATGGAAAGCGCACAGGCGGGCAGGTGAGTATTGTAACTGCATCCGGCACAAATAAGGTACACGGCTCGGTCTTCGAATTCCTGCGTAACAGCGCCTTTGATGCGCGTAACTATTTCGATCAGGCCGACATTCCGGAGTTCCAGCGGAACCAGTTTGGTGCGGCGCTGGGCGGGCCGCTCAGCAGGAACAAACTGTTTCTCTTCGGCAACTACGAGGGCTTTCGGCAGAATCTGCATCTGAGTGATGTGACGCTGGTTCCGGATAACCAGGCGCGGCTGGGGTATGTACCAAACTCGAGCGGCAAGGAGACGTATGTCGGCGTGAACAGCGCAGTGCAACCACTGCTGGCACTGTGGCCAGTGCAGAACGGTCCAGAGCTAGGCAGTGGAATCGCGGAGGCTTTCAGCAGCCCCTTGCAACGGATTCGCGAAGACTTCGGGACGACACGGCTGGATTACAACATCTCGAACAAAGACCTGCTGTTTGGCGTGTACACAATTGATGACAGCGACGCGAATACGCCCACGGCGAATCCGCTCAGCTCGGTTGTCGAGGCGTTGCGCGAGCAAGTGGTGAGCGTGCAGCAGCAGCACGTGTTCTCTCCGGCGCTGTTGAATACCGCGCGGGTGGGATTTTCGCGGGCAGCCTATGCTTTCACGGGAACGACTCCGGTGGATGTTCCGGGATGGATTGCGGGGCGACCGATCGGGGCGCTGGTGGTTGGCGGAGGCACGGCGTTGAATGGCGCGTCGCAGATTACCGGCGCGGGCACGAATGCGGGCAGCAACCTGGCGACAGCGCGCAATCTGTATACATTCGACAACCATGTGTACTGGACCCGCGGGATTCACCAGGTAGAGCTGGGCGGATGGCTGCAGTTGATCCAGTCGAATGACAACCTGGCTCAAGACCAGTACGGGCAGGCGTCGTTTGGCAGCCTGACCAGTTTTCTTCAGGGGACGGTCGCGACATTTACGTCGGTCCCTTCGCCTACAGAACTCGGCTGGCGGTCGCTTGAGGGCGCGGGCTTTGTTCAGGACACAATCCGGATCAGACCGACTCTGGAGTTGCGAGCAGGCTTCCGCTTTGAATCGACGAATGGCTGGAACGAGTCGCAGGACCGGGCTTCGAATTACCTGTTCGATGAGAATGGTGTGATTCAGACGAATCCGCAGGTCGGGCACTCGGCATTGAGTAAGAATCGCGCGAAGTTTTTGCCGGAGCCGCGTGTTGGGATTGCGTGGGATCCGACGGGGCACAGTCGCACGATTGTGCATGCCGGGTTCGGTGTATATCGTGCACTGCTGGATAACCTTGATTACCGCCTGGACCAGACGGCACCGTTCAATACGACGAACACGCTAAAGAACGTGGCAGTGAGCAGCCTGAATATTGTGCCGGGTGAAGCGCCGCCATCGGGGAGCCTGGTTTCGCCGAGCGGTGTGCAGCCGGATGCTTACACGCCGACGGTGCTCTCGTGGTCATTGAGTATTGCGCAGCAGATTGCTCCCAACACCTCGCTCACGATCGGCTATGTGGGCTCGCATGGCTATCACCAGATGCTTTCGGAAGATGTGAACGAACCTGTGCCGACCATTTGCCCAGCTTCGCCATGCCCAACAACTCTGCCAGCGGGGACGACTTATTACTCGAAGGGAGCTCCGTATGCGAATCCACAGCTGGCGAATACGACGACGTGGATTTCAGAAGGATTGAACTCATACAACGGACTGACGGTGGATGTGAATCACCGCTTCCACCATGGATTGCAGTTGCGCGGCGTGTACACCTGGTCGAAGAGTCTCGATGACGGAACAGCGTGGAATACGAGTGTGGGGGCGAACGCGCCGGCGTTTGTGGAGTTTCCGCTGGAGCCGAAGAGGGATTGGGGTCCGGCGAGTACAGATGTGCGCAATCTGGCGGTGATCAGCGGAACGTATGATCTTCCGTTCGGGCGCGGTAATGACAGCGCGCTTAGCCGAACGCTGGTTCAGGGATGGAGCTTCAGCGGGATTACGACTCTGCAGTCAGGCTTCCCTTTTACGCCTCAGCTGGGATTCAACCCGACGAACAATGGCGATAGCCGCAATCCGATCCGACCGTCGGTGAATCCGGATTTCCATGGCAAGGTGATCGAAGGGGGTCCAACGCAGTACTTCAATCCGGCGGCGTTTCTGGTGCCTGCGGCGGGCACATATGGCAATGCCTCGCGCAACTCGCTTGCAGGTCCTGGATTTGCGAACCTGGACGTTTCGTTCCGGAAGAATACGGCGATTGCGGAGGGACTGAATCTGCAGTTTCGCGCAGAGCTGTTCAATGTGCTGAACCACACGAACTTCGGCACTCCGAATGAGGTGGTGTATTCGGCGGCAGGGACAACTCCTTCGTCAACCGCAGGGGTGATCACGTCGACAGCTTCCACTTCGCGGCAGATTCAGTTTGGGTTAAAGCTGCTGTTCTGACGGAGCGATGCACATTCGGACCGATGCACTTTGACGTGCTCACGAGGCCCTGGCAAGGTCAAGGATCGCTACAGTCTCCGGTTTCTACTTCGCCGAATAAACAAGCCTAATTCTAGAATCGCTGCAGCCAGCGCTCTGCATCGCCTATGATAGGTAACAGCTTGCCGGCACTACTTAAGTTGACCCCTAACAAGCCATACCTATGCAAGAGTTTTTCGCTTTTGCTCGTACTTGTCCTTGGTGCGTTTGCGGTTGACGCATTTGGCTTTTCAGCTCCGCTCCGAGATCAAGTGCTGACCACATGGACGACCCAGCAGGGCCTTCCGCAGAATTTCATCACGTCACTCGCTCAGACATCCGATGGCTTCGTCTGGGTGGGGACGATGAATGGGCTGGTGCGCTTCGATGGGCTTCATTTCCGGGGGTTCAGCCAGGACGGGCCGCCAGAGTTGCAGGGGTTTATCGGCGCGCTCGCGAGAGATAGCGGCGATGGCCTCTGGATTGTGACAGCATCGAACCTCTTCCACTACGAGCATCATCGCTTTGTGCCGATTCTCTTTGAAGGGCGGCCACGTTACCGGATTGACTCTCTGGCGCGCTCGAAGGATGGAGAGCTGTGGCTCTACTTTGAAGGTAAGTTGGAGCGCACCCAGGCGGACAGGCTGGTGGCTGCCCGCTTGCCTGATGGAGTGCATCGGGTAAGCGACATGGCGGAGGGCAGCGATGGATCGCTCTGGATCGCTGACCGCGAAAACATCTTCCGCATGCGCAAGGATGTCGTGGTTGCGAAATACAAGCTGCCTGACTGTCGTTTTGTATATGCGGACAACTTTGGCGATCTTTGGGCAGGGGATGGCCATCACTTGTTTCATTTTGATGGAAGCGGCTTTGCGCATGTCGCGAAACCGGGTCTGGGTAACTTTGTCAGCGTGATGATCGACAGCCATCATAGGCTCTGGATGGCGAGCGGCGGACTTCATGGACTCACACGAAAGTCTGGTGATGAGATCGAGACGCTCACCGAAGCCGACGGGCTTGCAAGCAATGACGTTCGCACGGTTCTCGAAGACCGCAACGGCGACTTCTGGCTGGGGACGATTGCCGGCCTTCAACGCCTTCATCAAGGTGTTTTCACGAGTTATTCCGCAACTGAGAAGCGGGCGGGGCAGCATAGCGAGACGGTCTCCATCTTTGAACAGAAGGATGGCACCATCTGGACGGGGACGCTCGAAGGCGGCGTCGTTCGCTGGCGGGAGGGGCACTGGCAACGCTTTGATAAGGCACAGGGACTATCGCCGGGGCAGGTGCGGGGCTTTTTCGAAAATGGCGCCACGCCAGCGATTGCTATTGCCGATTATGGAATCTTCGAGAAGCGTGACGGCAGGTTCACGAAGATGCCGCAGATTCCACACGGATATGTGAGCACGCCTGTCGTTGCCGGCGATGGAAGTGTCTGGTTCCACATCGAAAATCGAGGACTTTTCCGGTTGAGGAGCGGCGTGGTCACGGAGTTTGGAAGTAAGGACGGCCTTAGCGGCAAGCCGTTGTCGTCTCTTACCGTCGATGGTCATGGCGTTTTGTGGGTTGGGGATGCAGCCGGACTGGAACGCTGGAATGGCCACGGCTTTGAGCGCGTCCTTTCTACGTCCGGGCCTGTCCTTTGCGTAGAGTGGCCGAACGATGGAATCGCTGTGGGCACATTCAATGGCCTGCTGTTGCGAAGCGGAATGAACGATTCCGACCGTTTGTTGACACAGAATGAGGGATTACCCGGCAATACCGTACTCGATGTGTTGAGCGACGACGAGGATAATCTCTGGATCGTGACGGCCAGCGCTATCGCCCGCATTACGAGTAAACAATGGAGAGCGTTTGCCAGGGGTAAAAGTTCGCGAGTTGATATGGAGGTATATACCGAGGCGGATGGTCTCAAAAGCCGTTACGTTCTGCCCTTGAATGGAGTGACAGCCACACGGGCAAACGACGGGCGGCTGTGGTTCGCAACCATCAAGGGACCGGCTGTCGTCGATCCACATTTGGCCAGCACGCCGCCTGCACAGGCTGTGGTGGACGGCATCGTTGTTGACGATCAGCATCATCTACCCGGTGATTTGACGGTGAGTCCGGGCCAGCATCGCATTACCTTTGCATACACATCGCCGGCTACGATGGCTCCTGAGCAGAACCGCTTTCGCTATCGCCTGGTGGGATGGGACCGCGACTGGGTGGATGCAGGCACTTCGCGCGAAGTTTCATACACAGGCCTTCGGCCCGGCCACTACAGATTCCAGGTGATCGCCACGAACCGTGAAGGCGGCTCGAGTGAGCTACCGGCTCAGGCGGAGATTCAGCTGCAGCCGTTCTTCTGGCAGACAAAATGGTTTCTCGTCGCCGTCATCTGCGCGGCTATAGGCATTATTGTCGAGGTCACACGGCGATTCACCCGTCGAAGAGCGGACCGGTTGAGCATGCGCTTTCAGGAGCGGGTCGCGGAGCGTGAGCGGATTGCCCACCAGATTCACGATACGGTAATTCAGGATCTGATCGGCGCAACTCTGCAGCTAGAGCTCATCGGATTTGAGATGGCCGATCATCCTGAGAGATCGAAGACGTTGCTGGCCACACTGGCGGAACGCATGCGTGAGACAATTGCGCGGAGCCGGAACATGGTTTCGAATCTTCATTCGACGGCTGTAGCGCAATACAGTCTGGTGGAAGTTCTGCGTCACTCGGAGGCGGAGTTTCGATCAGGGCCATTGCCGGTGTTCGATCTGGTTTCTACAGGCGAGCTGCGCGAGGTGCATCCGCTGATCCGCGACGAAGTATACCGCATCTGCCGCGAGGCACTGGCAAATGCCTTTCGTCACGCAAATGCAGAATATGTAACAGTGGAAGTACGTTTTCTGCCCGATGTGCTTGAGGTTGAGATCTCCGATGACGGCAATGGCATGACCGAAGAGCTGTTACAGCATGGCCGCGCCGGACACTTCGGGTTGCGTGGAATGCACGCGCATGCGCAGCGCATCGGCGCAACGCTGGTGATCGAGAGCGAGCCGGGACAGGGAACGAACGTTATACTGCGCGTAAAGACGTATAGCTCTTCGTTGTGGCGAGGCAATGGCAGAGGGAAGTTCAGAAGAAATGATGCAAACGCAAGTTGAAGCGGCTCCAATTCAAGTGCTGATTGTCGATGATCATCCCATGGTGCGCGAAGGGCTTGCGGGTGTGCTGGAACGGCAGAATATGAAGATCGTCGGACTCGCTGCTACCGGGAAGCAGGCAGTCGAAATGTATTCGGCCTATAAGCCGGATGTTGTACTGCTCGATCTGCGCCTGCCGGACCAGAGCGGATTTGACGTTGTGCGCACAGTGCTCGGCAATGATCCGCAGGCGCGCATCATTATCCTGAGCTCGGCCCAGGGCGATGCTTCCATCTACAACGCGATCAGCCTGGGCGTGCGCGGATATCTGCTGAAAGGCATTGACGGCGCTACGCTTGCAGATCAGGTGAGGCGTGTCGCGGCAGGCGGCAGCTGCCTTTCACCTGAGACGGCGGAGAAGCTAACGCTGTACATCTCCTCGCAAAAACTCAGCGAGCGTGAAATCGAAGTCCTCGGGCTCATCTCAAAGGGCAAGAGCAACAAAGAAATAGCCGATCTTATCTTCGTGACCGAGAACACGGTCAAGATGCACGTAAAGAAAATTCTTTTGAAGCTACAGGCCAATGACCGCACGCAGGCCGTGGTGATCGCCATTCAGCGTGGACTCCTCGACGCATGACCCGCATACCCTTTCGGGTAGTTTGAAAATTATCCTTCGGATTTCGAGCTTTGCTCACGTTAGGGTGTTAAGCTTTCGAAAATTTTTCATGTTGTACGCCATACGGCCTACGCAGAGATGAGCAACATATGCTGCGCATGAGACCGGCATCGTCTACCCACGCATTTTTCCGGAGGTTGGTTCCATGAAAGTTTACTGTCGCCGAGCGCTGAGACTCATTATGTCGATGACTGGGATGCTGCTGATGTTTGCGCCTCTTGCATACACGCAAGTCAAACCGAAGATCACCCAGGTGATTGATCCCACGCAGAGAAAAGTGTTGGCGGGCACGGTGCATCCGCTGGCCAGAATGGCAAGCGATCAGGGCCGGGTAGATGCTGACCTGGCGATGAAGGACATGCTGCTCATATTGCGTCCATCGGCAGATCAACAGGCTGCTTTAAAGAAATATGTGGACGATCTCCACAACCCCAACTCCTCGAACTTTCACAAGTGGCTTGCGCCGGAGCAGTACGCGGCACAGTTCGGCGCAAGCGACGAAGATCTTCAAGTCATACGTAATTGGCTATCATCGAATGGATTCTCCGTCGAAGAGGTGTCAAACAGCAAGAGCCGGATCCGCTTTAGCGGGAATGCGTCACAAGTGGAAAATGCCTTTCAGACGGAGATCCATCAATACTCCGTGAGGGGTGTGAAGAAATATGCCAATGCCACCAACTTGTCGATCCCGGCTGCACTCGAGCCGGCGGTTACAGGTGTGGTAAGCATGAATAACTTCCTCTCAAGCCCGCAGCATACCTCGCCGACAAAAATCGCCCGCAATGAAAGCGGAAAGCTGGTACGCGTAGCGAGCAGCAGCGCGGCAGCTACCGCATCCCCTTCGTTCACCTCAGCGGGAAGCCAGGTTGAGACCTATCTTCTGCCGGGCGATTTTTCGAAGATTTACGACACGCAGGGTGTCATCAACAGCGGTATCAACGGGTCGGGAGTTTCCATAGCGATTGTAGGCCGCTCCGATATCAGCATGTCGGATGTGGAGGCATTTCGCACGATCTCCGGGCTTCCGTTTAACGATCCGAATGTCATCTATGCAACGACCGATCCGGGAGTAGTAGATGGCGACAATGTGGAGGCCTCGCTCGACGTTGAGTTGGCGGGAGCAGTTGCTCCCAAGGCGAAGATCGATTACGTGATCGGCGCCAGCACGTCCACTACGGACGGAGTGGATATTGCCGCGTCTTACATCGTCGATAAGGCGCTTGCTCCCATCATGACGGTGAGCTTTGGCCTTTGCGAAGCTGATATGTCAGATTCGCAGATATCGTTCTACCACCTGCTCTGGCAGCAGGCCGCCGCCGAAGGCATTACTGTGTTTGTCTCTTCGGGCGACGCGGGTGCGAGTGGTTGCAACAACCCTGGCGCGGAGTCTACGACGTATGGTTTCGGCGTTAATGGTCTTGCCTCCACTGCTTACAACGTGGCTGTAGGCGGGACTGAATTCAATGACACGGATCTGAATACCTATTGGAAGCTGAACAATGCCAAGAACCTGTCTTCGGCGATCGGTTATATCCCTGAGGCAGTATGGAATGAATCCTGCGCTGCTGATGTTTCCCCGAGCTTTTCGAACTGCAATTTTCCGCCGTACTATCTCTACTCCTATGCCGGCGGCGGAGGCGCAAGCTCCTGTGCAAGCCGCACCACGGACGACTCCGGTACGGAATATTGCGCAACTGGCTATGCAAAGCCATCGTGGCAGACGGGTGTTGGCGTTCCACAGGATGGTGTGCGAGATCTTCCCGACGTTTCGCTCGCAGCGGCAGACGAACATGACGGCTACATCTTCTGCTATGAAGGCAGTTGCCAATGGACGAAGAACAGCGACGGCTCCATCACTCTGGAACAGGCTGCGATTGTCGGCGGCACCTCCGCAGCCTCGCCTTCCATGGCTGGCATCATGGCGCTGGTTGAGCAGAAGCATGGGCAGTTCCAAGGTGTTGCAAACTATCAGCTCTATCAACTGGCGAATGCGCAGCAGAGTGGCAGTTGCAACTCGAGCCAGCTCACGGACCCGACACAGAAGAGTTCCTGCGTCTTTCACGACATCACGCTTGGATCGAACGCCGTGCCCTGCTTCAGCGGAGGCCAGGACTGCCAGGGAACCGATTCGCCAGTGCCTGTTGGCGAAAGTCTGCCCTTTGCTATCTTTCCGCCCAACAGCTTTACTGATGGCCATGCCGCAACAGCCGGTTATGATCTGGGCAGTGGACTCGGTTCCATCGATGCGGCAAACCTCATCAGCTCGTGGAACGTACGGCGGACGCTCAGTTCCACGACTACTTTGAGCCTCTCACAAACCACTTTCAAGCACGGCACACCTATTACGCTGAGTGGAAATGTGAGCGCCTCATCCGGAAAGGGCATGCCTTCTGGCGAGGTCCTCATTACGGCCAGTTCCGCGGGGTCAGTCGTCAGTACCGCGTTGACCTCGGGCGCGTACACCACTTCCACGATCAATCTGCCTGGCGGTCACTATACGCTCACGGCAGGCTATTCCGGCGACAGCACCTATAGAACCAGCACGTCGGAGCCTGTTTCTGTCGCTGTCGCGCCGGAAGACAGCTCTGTAACCGGAACGAGCTATGCATACAGCCGCTTCTACATTCTGGGTCGGAGGCCGATCGTGCAACTAAGCAGCACTTCGCTGGGAAATCCATTCTGGCTCCAGTTCCAGGTCGCCGGCCTGTCAGGATCGGCCGACGCGACCGGCTTCATCAAGCTGTCGCAAGGCGGTAAGGCAGTCGGCACGTATCCCGTCGATAAGACCGGAATCATCTATGTGCAATGCGGGCCGCAGACGCCGTGCGATTACGCGCCGGGCACTTACACCTTCAAGGCTGAGTACACGGGTGATGATAGCTTCCATGCAAGCAGCGCGACCTTGCCGTTCACCATATCGAAGGGCACGACCTACTGGCAGACCGCGGCCAGCAACACCACGCCGATTGCAGGCACGCGCATAACCGGCTATGTCTACTTCGAATCAGACCCGGCTGCTCCGCCTACGGGCACCGTGACGCTTGCGCGTTCGGACACGGGAGCGACCCTCGGCACGGGCACGCTAGATAAAACCGGAACGGCTACTATTCCGTTTAATGCTCCAGCAGGCGACTACTACCTGGTAGCAAACTGGGCCGGCGATGAGAATTACACGAATGGCGGCTGGAAGTCAGAGCAGGAGATTGTGACGCAGAGCACGGCTGGGACGAAAGCGGTAAACATCAGCCTGAATCTCGGGACAAGGTCATTCTCACTTGGGCAGCAGACAGAGTATTCCGTCGCGGTGATGCCTGCCACGCAGGGAAGCACAGCCGTTCCGATAGGCTATGTCACCCTGTACTCAAACAACGGGCAGATCAGCGGCCAGCTCGCTCTCTCCGGCGGACGCGCAAGCGGCATCGTGGAGTGGGATACAGTCGGATCGCAGAGCGTTTACGCAGTGTATAACGGCGACGGCAACTACGCCGGCGCCAATAGTGCACCCGTCACCGTGCACGTGGCGCAGGCTGTTCCTGAAGTCACCCTGCACGCAGAAGCGACTCGCGTCGAAGCAGGCGCCCAAACAAGCGTCACGGCTTCACTGGTCAGTCCGCTGGCATCCACCAATGCTCCAGCGCCGACCGGCACACTGCAGTTCTTTGACGCAGCAGATGGCGAACAAGCGAAACCGCTCAGTGTTCCTCAGGCAGTCGTGAGTGGCAACGGAGGAACGCTCATCGCAACGCTTCCTCTGACGCTGCCAAAAGGAACAAACCTGATTACAGCCGTCTACTCCGGGGATGTGAATTGGAAGACCGCTGTCTCGCTGCCGGTTACGATTATCGTCACGAACAGCCGTCGTTGAAATTTGAGTCTGGAGATGACGGCGGCATGTCGACTCCACGACGTAGCCTAAGTCATTTCCAGACCAAATGATGTATTTGAAGACTTGCCGAGCCCGGCCAATTGTGCAACATCCGGGTGATAGATGTCCGGAGAAGTCGGGCGAGTTTCTATCCCACGGAACCTTTGGCACGCTCGATATCGTGCTGTTGTCGCAGCGCACCAGTGCAACTTGCGGCGCAAGTTGGCCTGGGTCGGCGGCTGCACTTTCCTCGTTAAGCAATAAGCACGTCATACATCAGGAGCGGCCTGACTCCACACGGTCACGGTGAGAG
>DATAQX010000153.1:0-5303 GCA_036264455.1 Silvibacterium sp.
CGACGAGCTCTCGACAGCCCGCGACCCGATCGAGTTCAACTGGCAGTCGGACCACTTCGCCGATTGCATCTGGAACAACAAGACTCCGAAGACTCCCGGCGAGGAAGGCCTGCGCGATATGGAGCTGATGTCGGAGATTTATCAGGCGGCTGGGTTGCAGGGATTGTGAAAAGTGGACTTCGCCGTCGCCGACTCAGCGATGGAGCACATAACTATCGATGAAGAAGGCAAATGCTTTGTTCACCAGCGCTCCGATCACCACTCCTAAGCCTCCACACCAGATCATCGTTTCACGCTGGGAAAGCCTTCCTTGATGAGTATGTAGAGAATCCACGCTCCCCCGAGGACGTAGATCACGACGAAACGCCGTAATACAAATCGAAGGATATCGGTTATAGGGTTATTACCGTTGACCACGGAAAAAGTAACCGGGGCAGCGTACGTTGCCAACTAAAGAGCGCACCGATAAATCCGCATGCGATATTGCGAAATTGCAATCGGCGGGCTGGTTCCGTGGTGAGCATCATCGATCTTGCGCCGCTGGTGCCCGCTGAAGTGCAGTCCTAGCCGTTCAGTGTCTCTTGCAGCTTGTTCACCGTGCTGTTCAGGCTCTTGTCCGTCCGCCGTTGCTCATCAATTTTTGCGATGGAGTGCATCACGGTAGTGTGGTGCTTGCCGCCGAACTGGCGTCCAATTTCAGGTAGCGATGCCTCGGTCATCTGCTTGGCGAGATACATCGCGATCTGCCGAGGTACAACCACGGCGCGTGAGTTGTTCTTCTGCTTCAACTCCGCGACGCGCATGCCGAATTGTTCGGCGACGGCGCGCTGGATGGCCTCAATCGTGATTTTGCGCACCTGAGTATCGATGAACTGTTTGAGGCACTGCTGCGCGGTGGGCAGCGTGATCTCGACGCCATTGAGGCTCGACCATGCGAACAGGCGGGTGAGAGCGCCCTCTAGTTCGCGCACATTTGTCCGTACATTCGAAGCGATGAAGAGGGCAACATCAGTGGGAATAGTGACATGCTCGCTCTCCGCCTTCTTCTGCAGGATGGCGACCTTGGTCTCGAGGTCGGGCGGTTGAATGTCGGCGATGAGGCCCCATTCGAAGCGCGAGCGCAGGCGGTCTTCGATCTCGGGCAGTTCCTTGGGAGGCCGGTCGGAGGCGATGACGATCTGCTTCATATTCTCGTGCAGGGCGTTGAAGGTATGGAAGAACTCCTCCTGCGTCCGCTCTTTTTGCGAGAGGAACTGGATGTCGTCGATGAGCAGCAGGTCTACGGTGCGGAACTTGTCGCGAAAGCCGGTCATCTTGTCGTAGCGGACAGAGTTGATCATCTCATTGGTGAACTTCTCGGCCGAAACATAACTGATTGAGGAGTTAGGTTGGCGCTGTTTCACCTCATGTCCGATCGCGTGCATCAGGTGCGTCTTGCCCATGCCCACTCCGCCATAAAGAAAGAGCGGGTTGTAAGCCTTCGAGGGGCGCTCCGCGACTGCCTCGGCTGCGGCGCGGGCGAACTGATTGCCGGAGCCGATGACGAAGGCGTCGAATGTGTAGCGCGGATTGAGCTGCGCGGCGGTCGACCAGTCGAAGCGACTCTGCTGGGGCGCGGGCGGCCCGAGTCGCGAGTTCGGATTGCGCGGGTTATTCGCCGGCGCGTTGGGGGCGTGCGTCGAGACAGGAGCAAACCCACCGTCTTCGCGAACGCGTGTCAGGGTGGGGTCTTCTTCCGGTGTGATAAAAGTCACGTCGTCGAACTCCAGCTGAAGCAGGTCGATGGCTTCCTGGATGAGGTCGGTGTAGCGTTCGGCGATGTGCTGAAACTCAGGGGTTGGGATGCGAACGAAGAGCATGCGCTCTTTGACGTGGCTGAAGCGGGTGGGCTTGAGCCAGGTATCGAAAGACTGGCGATTGACCTTTTTTTCGAGAGCGCCGAGAATCCGCATCCAGGGATTGGGTACGGCGGCGGGGGTTGTGACAAAAGACATTCTGGTTCCCTTGCTTGATCGCTCGCAGGAATATCGTCGATTCTGGCTGAAGCGAAATGCCCAAATTACGCTTGACCCGAGGAAAAGGGAAGCGCTGGAGCATGTCGCGTTGGCCGGGAGGTGCATCGGATTGGCCTTGCTCCGATGCTTCGGTCGATCGACTGACGTCTGCGGCGTCAGGAAATTCTCTTCTAATCGTTGCCGATACTAGCACAGATGCGAGGCCTAGCGGATGTGGTTTCTGCGTCATTTTTTTCAAAGGTAATAAGGTTGCACCAGAGATTGTGAAAAAGTAACTCTCATGCAGCAATTTTGCGGCTTCAGCGCGAATAAGATATACTTGTTCTTTGCCCGGAAGTGGCATTTTTCTCTGTGTCTGCCGGGCAGCATTTTCCATTAGAAAAGTTATAGGAGCGCAGTTCCATGCCGAAGCGCACATTTCAACCGAATCGCCGCCACCGTTCGAAAGTTCACGGCTTTCGCACCCGTATGAAGACCAAGAGCGGAGCAGCCGTGTTGTCGCGCCGCCGTGCCAAGGGTCGCCATCGCGTCTCCGTGAGCGCCGGCCACCGCGACTAATCTGCCAGCCTCAACATTACGAACAACGATCGAATTTCGCGCCGAAAGAGTTTGTTTTCTATGAGCAACGGCAGTCAGTCTATCTGCGCTGCCGCGCCATGGCCTGCATGGTCACGGCCTGCACGTTCATGGGTCCCGTGTTCGCAGGTTAAGTCCGGTGGGACGGCCGTCGTCCTTTTGCTGGACAATAAGAATATGCCGGAAGAGTCTCCTGATCTGCGCAGCGCCCGTTTGCGGAAACACGCTGACTATCAGCGCGTGTACAAGGAAAGCCGGAAGCACTTCTCGCCATCGATGAGCTACTTCTTTCGCTCGCGCACAGAACACGATAACGTGCCGGAAGGCCCGCGCGTGGGACTCACGGCAGGGCGCGTGCTCGGCAAAGCCGTAGAGCGCAACCGTATCAAGCGGCGCATGCGCGAAGCGGTGCGACTCAATCTGAATCGATTGCCTTCTGCCGTCGACGTGGTGCTGCATCCGCGCAAATCTGTCATCAACATGGAATTCGTGAAACTCGACAATGAGGTAGCGCAAATTTTTTCCATGGTGACTTCCCACGTCGATAAGAAGCTCAACAGGAAAGATGAAGGGGAGCGGCCGTGAGTCTCCGCGATCGTCTGATTACTGTCTCGCACAGCGCATATAAATACGCGCTGTCGCCATTTCTTCATGCCGTGGCGGGCGTGACAGGCGCGTGCCGTTTCCAGCCGACCTGTTCGGAATATGCGGCGATCGCCGTGAGCGAATATGGCATTGTGCGTGGCGGATGGATGAGTCTGCGCCGGCTGTTGCGCTGCCACCCCCTTCACCGTGGCGGCTTCGATCCTGTACCTGCCAACGTTTCGGCGCATGCTGGCAGAGCCGATGCCTGCAGCCGTCATTCACACACGCGGCGCCAGTTAACATAAACATGCCGCACTCTACATTGAGACCGATAGGAACGCAGTTTTGGCAGAGATAAAAAATCCGAATCAACAAGGTGGTGGTCAGGACTCCCGCACGATCCTGATTTTTACCGGCCTCTTCCTCCTGATGTTTCTGGGCTTGCAGTACTTCAAGAGGAAGGAGCCTCAGCCTCCTCCAGCCCAGCAACAGACGGCAAGCACGAACACTCCGTCCCCGCAGGCGGTGGTTCCGGCTGCGCCAGCGATGGTTTCGGATCAGGCTCCCGCCGCGGGAGCTGTGGCTGCCACCAGTGAGAGCACGACAGTCATCGAGAACGAGCTTTATCGCATCACATTCACTAATCGCGGCGCGCATGTGAAGTCCTGGATCCTGAAGAAATACAAGGATGACGACCGCAAAAATCCGCTCGACCTGGTGAATCAGCAGGCGGCTCTCAAGTTCGGGTATCCGCTGTCACTTTTTGCCTATGACGCGAACCTGCGGAATCGTCTGGATAGCGTTCTCTATGTGCCGTCGGCAACGGGGAGCGTGGCCGCGCCGAACACGGTAAGTTTTGAGTATTCCTCGGGCGGTCTTACCGTCCACAAGAGCTTCCGCTTCGATTCCACTTACGTGGTTCATGCTGAAGTTTCCGTTACGCAGAACGGAGCGCCGCTGACCGTGCTGCTGGCATGGCCGTCAGGTTTTGGCAGCCAGAACACATTGCCCCAGTTTGCAACCGGGACGATCAACCTGTCGCAAAATGGCAGAGACGACCAGCTTACGCTAAAGAAAGTGGCGGGAGGCGATACGCTGCGTGGACCCTTCGACTGGGCTGGCGTTAGCGATCTTTACTTCGCCGCAATCTTTTTGCCCGACAATCCCGCCAGCGCTTCTCTGGTAACGCTGCACAATACCATCGACGTGCCCCGGAATCTCAGAAGACCTGATCCGAATCAGATGGATCACGCCTCGGTGCTGGGCGCGGCAATGGGCGACTCGGCGAGCCCATTGAGCGTACGGCTCTTTGCCGGCCCCAAAGCGCTCGATGTACTGGGGTCGGTGCACGCGGTGACCGGGCCAAGCCTTGAAAAAGTGGTGAGCTTCGGCTGGTGGGGCATCATTGCTAAGCCTCTCTTCCTGATTCTCCGCTTTTTCTATGAGCATGTAGTACCGAACTGGGGATGGTCGATTCTGCTGCTGACCGTCATCCTCAATCTGGCCATGCTGCCTACGCGTTTCCAGATGATGAAGTCCTCCCTCAAGATGCAGCGCATCCAGCCGCAGATGGACGTCATCAAGGCCAAGTACGCGAAGTACAAAACCACTGACCCGCGCAAGCAGGAGATGCAGCGCGAGATCATGGACCTGCAAAAGCGCGAAGGTGTGAACATGTTCGGCGGCTGTTTGCCCATGCTCATCCAGTGGCCGCTGCTCTTCGGCTTTTATCGCATGCTGAGCAACGTGATTGAGTTGCGCCACGCGCACTGGCTGTGGCTGCCGGATCTCTCTGCTCCCGACCCATGGCATATTCTGCCCATCTTCGTGGTGATCTCGATGTTTCTGACGCAGTTCCTGACGCCCTCACCCGGCATGGACCCCGCGCAGCAGAAGATGATGGCCATCACCATGCCGGCGGTCTTCGGCTTCATGATGTGGAACTATGGCTCGGGACTGTCACTTTACTGGGCTTGCGGCAACTTCATCGGCGTGGCAACGCAGCTGGCGATTAACCGCAGCGAGATGGGCCGCGAGATGCGCGAGATTGCCGCTAAACGGGCTGCGAAGAAACAGAAGCGCTGAGGCTTCTCCCGTCTAAATAAGTTTCTGGAATGAGATACTAAA
>DATAQX010000185.1:0-3748 GCA_036264455.1 Silvibacterium sp.
GTGGTGATTTGCGGGCTGAGGACGTTGAATATGCTGTTGGTGGTCTGCCTGTAGCCAAACGACGAGACGCTGAAATTTGTACCAGTGGAAAAAGCCTGCGAGTATCCGGATTCAAATTCGATGGTGTTGTTTTTGAGGATAGGTACGCCGCTCTGAATGGGGTTGATCTGGGTCAGGGTTTGGTGGTCGACGAACCCCTTCAGGATGAGAGCGGGATCGAAGGACGGGACGGGTGCGCCGCTACCCAGGGTTGAAGTCACGATGCCTCCTGTGCCGGCCGCCACGACTCCACTGCTTGCACCGCCACCGCCGCCTACCCCGGATGAGCTGAAGCCGCCCTGCGTTCCCTGCGCGATGTTGGTATTGACGCCATTGACCTGCCCTCCGGCCTTGGTGCGCAGAAGGTCGGCTTGAGCAGCCGGGAAGTTGTAACGGAAATAGGCGAGGTCGAGATTGTTCTCAAGCGCGAGAGCGATGGCGTCGCGTAGCGAGATGTAAAGCTTGCCGTCCCGCACGAGGTTTTGAAGGCGCGGTGAATTGGTCAGATTGAGCGGCGGCACCGTGCTCGGCGTATACGACCGGAATGGATTTCGCGAATGCGGCAGCTCCACATGAAATGGAGCCTGCACCGCGACGGGCTGAACCTGCTGGGCCTGTTGCGCCTGTTGCGCGATCGTCGGCGCCGGCTGCGGCGCGGGTGTCGTCTGAGCAGGTGCGTTCGGAGCCGGTGGCGGCGCGCTCTGCTGCTGAGTCTGGCCAACTCCATAAGGAGCAAACGCGACGCATAGTGCCGCCGCGCAAATCCTTTCATGCATGCGAAAACCGCTCAAGATGCTCCTACCCCCGCGTTCAACTCCGGATGCGCGCTGTCCTGCGTCATCCATCCATCTCGAACTTCAATCACCCGGCTGCCGTAGCTCGCATTCACTTCGGAGTGCGTTACCTGGACAATCGTCGTGCCCTGCTCATTCAGCTGCTTGAAGAGCTCCATGATCTCTTTTGCCTGGCTGGAATGCAGATTCCCGGTGGGCTCATCGGCCAGCAGCAGCGCCGGCTTGTGAATCACCGCGCGCGCAATACCCACCAGCTGCTGCTGCCCGCCTGAGAGCTGCGACGGATACAGGTCCTTCTTGCCCACAATCTGGAAGCGGTCGAGTGTGTCAGCGACGAGGCCCTGACGCTCCGCGCGCGGCATGTTTTTGTACGACAGCGGCAGGTCGATATTCTCCTGAACGGTCAGATCGTCGAGCAGGTGGTAACTCTGGAAGACCATGCCCACATTGCGCTTGGCCAGTTCGGCGCGGTGTTTACGATTCATCGCGTGCACCGGCTCGTCCTTGAACCAGTACTCGCCCAGCCATTGATCGTCGAGCAGCGCCAGAATATTCAGCAGCGACGACTTCCCCGCTCCCGATGGCCCCATGATGGTCAGAAACTCGCCCTCGCGGATATCCAGATGA
Source organism: Silvibacterium sp. (assembly GCA_036264455.1). Classification (GTDB taxonomy): domain Bacteria; phylum Acidobacteriota; class Terriglobia; order Terriglobales; family Acidobacteriaceae; genus Silvibacterium. Next base: position 1,461 of record DATAQX010000185.1, read on the forward strand.
ATACGCCGCAATACCCACGTCTGCCCTGCACCCGTTTTATAACTGCGTTCGATGTTTTTTAGTTGAATCATCTTCTGTCCTCGGCCGCGCACAATCGCAGCGTATTCGGGCTGCTGCGCGTTTGTGCACAAGTTTTACGCGCAGCACTCCGCCGTCCGGCTGAACCGGCCCAATCGCGATCAATGATCGCTGATCCCTATTCGCTGTTCCCTGCTTTACCGCGCTTCCAGCACCGATTCCAGCGCGTCTCCCTCGGCGACCACCTTGCCGTCGAAGAGATGCACGTTGCGCTCCGCATGCCGCGCGAAACGAGGATCGTGCGTCACCATACAGATCGTCGCGCCATCGCGATGCAGGTTCTGCAGCAGCTCCATCACCGCTTCGCCATTGCGTGAATCGAGGTTTCCGGTAGGTTCGTCGGCCAGCAGGATGGAGGGCGATCCGGCCAAAGCTCGCGCCACGGCCACGCGCTGCTGTTGACCGCCGGAGAGCTGCGAGGGATAGTGCTTCATGCGGTGCGCCATGCTCACCCGCTCCAGCGACTCCTGCACGCGCCGCTTCCGCTCGGTCGACGACATGCCCGTGCGATAGGTCAGCGGCAGCTCGACATTCTCATACACCGTGAGGTCGCCAATCAGGTTGAAGCTCTGAAAGATAAAGCCGATCTCCTGATTGCGAATCCGCGAACGCTGCGCGAAGTTCAGATTCTCGACCGCGTGGCCGTTCAGCAGATATTTGCCGGCCGTCGGGGTGTCAAGCAACCCGATGATCGAGAGCAGCGTTGACTTGCCGCATCCCGATGGGCCCGACATCGCCACGTACTCACCCTTTGAAATTGTCAGGTGAATACCGGAGAGGGCATGCGTCTCGATTTCGTCCGTATAAAAGACCTTCGTGAGACTTTCGATCTCAATCAGCGACTGTCTGGTTTCCATTGCTTCTACGCTCCTTAAAATTTTCTCTGCCAGTATTACTCGAGGCGAACTTTGTCCGTGTTGTCGTATCTCGACATATCGGAAAGAATGACGCGGTCGCCCTCTTTCAAACCGTCGAGTATCTGAATCTGTGTTACCGATGCCCTGCCTACCTTTACCTGCACCCGGGTTGCGGTCTTGCCATCCGGATCGATTCTGAACAGGCTGATCGTACTGTTTTCGTTGCCAAAAGCCGGACGGCCTACGTAAAGCACATCTTTGAGCCGCTCCAGGTCGATGGTTCCATCTACGCTCAACTGCGGAACCGCGCCCGGAGGCAGCGGCCCATCCAGTGCTACGTCAACCGTGCGCGTTCCGTTCAATACCGCCGGATCAATTCTTGTCACATGTCCGGGAACGATGCCGTTGTGCGTATCGATTTCCGCCGGCTGGCCCAGCTGAATGTCGTGTGCCTGGGTCTCTGCAATCTGCAGGGCGGCCTTGAGCTTGTCCGTCTGGACAACCTCGGCTACCGAGGCTCCTACCGTCACATGCTGGCCCACCTGCAGCGGCGTCGCCAGCGAGGCAAGCACACCCGAGATACCGGCCCTGACCTGGAGCGCCTGCGTCTGCTTTTGATAGAGATCGAGCAACGCCTTGGCCTGGTCGATCTTGGCCTGCGCCGAAGCAAGCTGAACCTCGATGGCCCTTTGGTTCACATCGATCTGTTGCTGGCTGAGCTGGTGCTGGGTGGTTAACTGGTCGGCTGTATTTTTTGACTTGTTATAAGCAAGGCCGGAAATCACGCCCAGATCGAAAAGCTGCTTGTCGGTCTGCGCCTGTAGCTGATCCTGGGTATAGTCGGAGGTGACGGCTGCCGCCGCAGTCTTCTTGTCCATCAGGGTGCTTTGCAGCGTGGCCTGAAGACTCTTATAGTCGGCCTGCGCACCTTTGAGCGCCAGCTGAGCGTCCAGCAGCTTCTGCTGAAGTTCAGGATCGGCCAGGTCCATCAGGATGGTGTCCGGAGTGACCGGGGTGCCGGGCAAAACACGGATTCGGACCACGGTTGCTTCCGTCTGTGCGGGAATGAGCTCGATGCTGTCTTCGCGGGGAACCAGCGTTCCCAGACCGCGCACCTGGCGGATCATAGGACCGCGCTTCACTGTATCGGGCCAGATCGTGCTGGCATCTACCGTGGGAGCCGCCGGCTTAAGGCGATAAACGCCCACCGCCGCCGCCGACAAAACTACAAGTCCCATCGCCGTCCAGATCAGATTGCGACGAAACTTCTTCTTCTTAATATCAGGCCGGGAAATATCCATTGCATATCTCTATCTGCACGCCGCCCGCCATTCCTGACCGTACCTCAACCTA
>DATAQX010000239.1:0-3432 GCA_036264455.1 Silvibacterium sp.
ACTTGAACGTTTGCGGCAATTGACCGCTGCGCTGAAGCAGAATCTGGAGCACTGCGCAAAAGACGCCATCGTGGATGCCGTCCACGATATCCGCACCGGTACCCGCCGCATCGAGGCCATGCTCGACACAATCATGCGCGAGCGCATTCCGCTGGTTCCGCGGGAGCATAGTCCGCAGCCCCTGGCGCCGGAGCCTGAAAATACTGCCGCTCTTCGCAAGGCAGTGCAGCGCTGGCTGCGGCTGCTCAAGAGAATCCGCCGGGCCGCTGCCCCGGTGCGTGATCTGGATGTGCATCGCAAGCTGCTCCAGAAACTGATGCCGCTTAAAGAATCTCCCCAGCCCGGTCCGAACGCCGATCCGCTTCCTCCAGCATTGATCGCTGGCGAGCCAGGAGACGGGCAAACCACAAACGCAAGCCTGGTCGAGGCTTTAGTGAAGCCGGCGCCCATGAGTCCTGTAGCGCAGCAGGCTGACGATCTGGACGCTTGGCTCAAGCAGGCACGTCATGAGAATGCGGACCCGTTGATGAAAGCTGCACCGAAATGGGCATCCCGCATCGATGCTCTGCTGGCCTCGCTGGAAGATGCGATGCGCAGGAATCGGTTACGCCGCAGGGCTTCGCGCACCGCAGCCGTGACCGCGCTGGAAGCGTTTGCGCGCCTGGCAAACCAGATGCAGCAACTCGATGCCGGCAACCTCCACGACTTCCGCAAGGGCGCCAAGAAGGCGCGATACATGGCCGAGTCAGGCGTCGATGAGTACGCGGGAGTTGTCGGCAAAGCGCTCAAGAAGCTGCAGGATGAGATTGGCGACTGGCACGACTGGCTGGTGCTGGCGGAGGAGGCCCACGACGCGCTTGGAGCGCAGGGCGCGGAGCTCATAGCTCTGATTGAAGCACAGCGCGATCGGCATTACGCTCTGGCCATGAATACCGCCGAGCGCATGCGCGGACGCCTGATGGGCGAGTGGCAGGCCATCAGCCCAGTTCGGCGAGTGCGAACGAGATCCCCGCGCCCGGCAGAGCCCAGAGTTTCGTAGACCTCGCATTTCTGACAATCTCTCTCGTGTATCTTGCTTTGGACGGCCAAATCATTTTGAGACATACCTGATTCCATGCAGACCTTTGCCGCAATCGATATCGGTTCTAATTCGTGCAGATTGAAGATCGCCCGCGTGGTGCAACACCGCCTGCGCGTTGTGCACGAAGACCGCGAAGTCACGCGGCTGGGCGCGAGCGTATTTGAAACCGGTCTGGTCTCGCCGGATTCTATGGCTGCCACGCTGCGCGCTCTTAAGCGCTTCTACCGGGCAGTGCAGTTGCATGGTGCTGACCAGGTCCGCGCCGTAGCGACATCCGCCATGCGTGACGCCCGCAATGGACGCGCCTTTCTCGCCTGGGTCAGGGATGAAACCGGCTGGGAGGTTGAAATCATTTCCGGGCTCGAAGAAGGCAGGTTGATTCATCGCGGCGTAGTGAACAATGAGCCCGGCACCGCCGGCCGCTGCCTGCTCATCGACGTTGGCGGCGGCAGCTGTGAAATCTCGCTTTCAGAACGCAAGCGCATCAAGGAAACCGTCAGTCTCCCGCTGGGAGCTGTGCGGTTGACGGAAGAATTTTTGAAAAGCGATCCGCCGGCGAATGAAGAGATCGCCCGCATGAAGCAGTTTGTCGCGCGCGAGCTCAGGAGGGCTTCACGCCGTGTTACCGCCGGCCATGTACAAGTAGTGATTGCGACTTCGGGAACGGCCGCCGCGCTGTCCGAGGCGAGTAAGGCTATCCACAAGACGCGCGCCAGGGAATACATGGCGCCGGCCAAGGACATAAAACGCCTCGCCGACAAACTCGCAAAGTTGAAGAATGATGCTCGCAGCGCGATTCCCGGCATCGGACCCCGCCGTTCAGAGATCATAGTTGCCGGCGCTCACGTTTATGCCCAGTTGATTGAGAACTTCTCGCTGCCCGGCTTCCGCTATTCGGACATGGGGCTGCGCGACGGCATCCTCGCCCAGATGCTTGCCGAGCAGGACGCGCGCACCTCGGCCCACCAGCAATATGAGCGCGATCGCTGGGAGGCAGTGCTGGAAACCTGCCGCCGCTACGGTGTCGATCCCCGACAGGCAGAGCCGGTGCGCCAGCATGCTGCGCAGCTCTTCCGCGATCTGCTTGCCGTTCATGAGCTCCCGTCTGAATACCACACGTGGCTGGAAGCTGCCGCCATGCTGCGCGATATCGGCAAGTTCATGAACTACCAGGGATATCACCGGCATGCGCAGTACATCATTGCCAACTCCGAAATCTTCGGCTTCAACGCGACGCAGCGCGTCATTACCTCCGCCATCGCCCGCTACATTGGCAAGAGCCGCCCGGAACCGGAGGGCCGCACAATGCGGCAGGTGCCTCCGGAAGAGCATGAACACGTCAGGCGGGCCGTGGTGTTACTGCGATTGGCTGTGGCACTGAATCAGGATCGAGCGAGTGACGTCCTGCGTGTCCGGGTACGGGTGTACCCCAGGCAGGCGATGCTTGAGATCAGTCCTGGCCGCACCGGAGCGGAACTCGAGCTCTGGTCACTGCGCAAGGAGGCCGCTTATTTCCGTGATGTCTTCCGGCGCGAGCTTTTGGTGACATTGGCATAGACGCCACGCAGGATGCGCGGGTCCACCAGCCAGTGCAGCGTGCCGGGGCGCCGCGTCATATCAACCCGGGCGATGGCTCCTTTGCGCAGGCGGATATTCATCCGGCTTGAGCTGAGGCTCGCTCCCAGAAACTGTGCCAGGTTCGGATTGTGCCCGACGATGAGCACATTCTCATATTTCGCGATGTCCAACAGCAGCTTCTCAAAAGCGGCAATGGATGTCCCGGGCGAAAGAGCCTCGGAAACCATGATTCTGGCATCGTAGCCAGTCTCTGTTCCCACGAGCGACGCCGTTTGCAATGCACGTTTGAGCGGGCTTGAAACTACCAGATCGAACTGAATATTCAGCGCGTTCAGGAAACTGCCCACCAGGATGCATTGCTGCTTTCCTTCTTTATCCAGCGGGCGTTTCACATCGATCAGCGGATTGGGGCGGCGTGTTCCAGCGCTGGCATGACGAAGGATATATAAGTTCACTTGATTTTCCGTTCAGAGAGTTCCAGGCAATTTAAACCGATTTTCGCCTCTTCTGTTCACGCAATTGTAACAATTCTGCCGCGGGCCTTAATAAACATTGGGAAGAATCCAGATCAATAAATCAATAATTTACGGATAATTTACGCTGGGTAGGGAATGTATCCCGAGCCGTGGAGACCTGGACTTTCCACAACTCGCTCACCAGCAGACCGCCCAGCCAACGTCGTTTCTCGCTGAGCAACAGGCCCGCGCTGCTCAAAGCTGCCGCATAATCCGGCAGTTGACGAACCCGCAGTCCGGTCAGAACCCCAAAGGCTG
>DATAQX010000244.1:0-4117 GCA_036264455.1 Silvibacterium sp.
CTAAGGGCCGCAGGCATCCATCAACCACCCGAAAAAATGCGCGCCATCTCCATCGGCCCCGTCACTACCCGGACCCTGCGCGACCACAACTGGGAACCAGCCGCCGAAGCCAGCCCCCATGACATCCCCGGCCTGATCGCCGCCACCCTCCAAGCCCTGATCCCTGATCCCTGATCCCTGCTCCCTGCCTCTCAACTGCTCCACGTCTTATCCGGCGAATGGCACAGCGTCTCCAGTGTGCACTCCACACATCGTGGCTTCCGCGCAATACAGACCTGCCGCCCATGATGAATCAGCTCGTGCGAAAACTGGATCCAGTGGTCCTGCGGAATGATCTTCATCAGATCCTGCTCCACCTTCTTCGGATCGGTCCCATGCGTCAGCCCCAGGCGGTTCGACAGCCGCAGCACATGCGTGTCGACAACAATTCCCTCGGCAACGTTGTAGGCCACTCCCAGCACCACATTCGCGGTCTTGCGTGCCGCCCCCGGAACCGTAAGCAGTTCCGCCATCGTCCGCGGAACCTTCCCGCCGAACTCGCCGGCAATCTTCTTCGCCGCGCCCGAAATCGACTTCGCCTTATTGTGGTAAAACCCCGTCGACCGGATCTCTTCTTCAATCGCCGGCAGGGAAGCCTCGGCCATTGCCTTCGGAGTCGGAAATTTCCGAAACAGTTCCGGCGTCACCATATTTACCCGCGCGTCTGTACACTGCGCCGACAAAATCGTCGCCACCAGCAACTCCCAGGCATTCCTGTGATGCAGTGCGCATTCCGCATTGGGATACGCCGCCTCCAGCCGCCGCAAAATCTCCGCAATCCGTTCCGGCGCCAGGTCGCCCTTCAGATTCGGTTTCTTCTCCGCTTTGGTTTTCACAGCGGGCGCGGCAGTTTTAACGCCGGAATGTTTAGCGGATTTTTTTGATTGTGAATTTGTCGCTTGCATATGGACAAGACTGTTGTACAGCAATGGAGACATGCGTGGGGCAATCCCTCGGAGGATTGATTAAAGAGACATGCTTGATTGACATATATACAATGTATATATAATAGATTAAGTCAGGATGGATATCGGATTTCTCTACCAGGGCCAAAGGTTTGTCTGGGACTCGGACAAGGCAGCCAGCAATGTATCGAAGCATGGAATCGCCTTCGAGATGGCCTGTGAGATATTCTTCGATCCTTTCATCCGTCTCGAAGACGCCAGCGCGTTGGGAGAAGTACGGGAGGCTGCTATCGGTCTGACAGAAGATTGGCAGCTGCTCTTTGTCGTTCACCTCATACGGGAAGAAGACACCGTCCGCATTCTTTCTGCTCGAACCGCGACGGCGCATGAACGGAGTAGATATGAAAATGAATGAACGAATCAGAAAGCGGTTGTGCAAAGACCGCGTGATGACCACCATCAGCATGCGTCTTCCCGAAGATGTAATCGACGATCTGAAGGAGGTTGCCCCGGCGCTGGGGTTCTCCGGATACCAGCCGCTCATTCGCGCCTACATTGGGCAGGGGCTGCGAAAGGACCTGGCTCGCATGGAGAACTCGCAGGTGCAGATTCTCGCCGAGAGCCTGCGCCGGCACGGAGTTAAGGATGAGATCATCTCCGAGGCCATTGCCGAGGCGCGTCTCAGAAGCGCATAGCCTGGATGCGTCGTAAGCATTTGGACCACGTGAGCCCAGGTTTTTTCTGATCCCTGTGCCCTGATCCCTGGCCTACCCCAGCCGATCCAGCATCTCCTCCGCCGTCATCCGGATGCAGGTAAAGATCGGCGTATCTTTCAGCGTATACACGCTGATCTCCGTCTCCCGCAGCTGCTGCACCAGGTCCAGAAAATCCTCGGGAAAATTGCTCTCAAACGCCACCACAAACTCCTGGTCATCGATGCCGAACGAGTACGTTGTATTCAGCTTCACCCGCGGATACATATGTCCCACGCGAATGTGCTCGCCCATCAGCCTCTGCCGCTCTTCCATTGGCAGCAGATACCACGCGCGTGTCTTCCAGAAGGGATAAATGAAGATGTATTTCTGTCCGCCCGGACGAATACTCCCGCGCGAATCATGCTGGCCCTCGTGCTCGTGGCCGATCAGATACTGCGACCGCTTGGTCATCGCCAGAAAGTTGTGCGGAGTTTCCAGATATCCACCCAGCGGACTCGCCAGCAGCTCCGCCGTCATCTGGTTCAGATCGTCCACTGAATAACAGATGCGCCAAAGCACCATATCCACATCGCCGCGCAGGCCCACGGTGGAATAAGTCAGTCCCAGCAATCGGCCCGGCTGGTTCCAGCGCTTCAGAATCTCGGCAAACTGCCGTTTGTGCTCAGCGCGTTCAGCCACAGGCAGGCGACGCCATTCCGGCATCACCTTGAAGAAGGTGAACCCAACCATCTGCCGCTGAATCTTCTTTTCATCCTGCTTCGCTGGCGCGTGCCCAGCCTGCGTCGTTTCGCCCGTTGCCGCTACCGGCTCGGTTAATGTCTCTGCCATGGTCCGCTCCTGATCTATTTCATGCTAACAAAGCGCGCAGCTGGTCGCCCACAGCCTGCCCTGAGCGAAGCCGGAGGGTTCCGGATTTTCGGACGTTGGCTCTGAACCCTGATTCGTGACCGCGGTCTTTTTACTGCACGCAGGTATACTTGCCTCGAATGACCGAGAAAATCCTTGCTGCAATCGCCAACTTCATCATCGCTACTATCTCCGCTTCCGGATACATCGGCGTCGCGTTGCTCATGGCCATTGAATCCGCCGGTATTCCTCTGCCGTCGGAAATAATCATGCCCTTCGCCGGCTATCTCGTGCACACCGGTCAACTTACCCTGCTGGGTGTCGCGACCGCCGGAGCCATCGGCTGCAACATCGGCTCGGCCGTTGCCTACTGGATCGGCGCCTGGGGTGGGCGGCCCCTGATCCTTAAATATGGCCGCTTCGTCCTGCTTGACCACCGCGACCTCGATCGCGCAGAAAAATTCTTTGCACACTACGGGTCGATCACCGTCTTCGTCGCTCGTCTGCTGCCCGTCATCCGCACTTTCATCGCGATACCCGCTGGCATTGCCCGCATGAACCAGCTGCGTTTTCATATCTACACATTTCTTGGCTCCTGGCCCTGGTGCTTCGCACTGGCCTATGCAGGAATGAAGCTCGGCCAGGCCTGGGATACCAATCCAGTCTTCAAGAACGCCTTCCATCGCTTCCACACTGTCGTCGTCGTGCTGTTCCTCGCAGCCATCGTCTGGTTTGTCTGGACACACTGGAAGGACCGCGTACGGCCCAGCGAAGCCTGACGGCACTGAATCAGCCCTGATCGCATTTAGACCCTCGATTCTGCCACTTGAACCACTCTCGTTTGCCAAAGCTCCCGCCCGGGGGCGACACTGAATGTTTGCAATCTCAGACTTTTTTCTACGGAGAGGACGACCAGTAAGCAATGTCTACACCCAGGGCTGCGAACATTCAGCCAGCAAAAGGAAAACTTGGAGTTATGGTGGTCGGCATGGGAGCCGTCGCCACCACGCTGATCGCCGGTGTTGAAGCGGTCCGCAAAGGCCTGGCCAAGCCGATAGGTTCGCTCACGCAGATGGGCACCATCCGCCTCGGCAAGCGCACCGACAATCGCACGCCGCTCATCAGGGACTTCGTCCCGCTGGCCTCACTCGACGACATCGTCTTCACCGGATGGGAAATCTTCCCCGAAAACATGTACGAGGCCGCGAAGCACGCACAGGTGCTCGACAGCGATCACCTGAATACCATCAAGCCCTTCCTCGAAGAAATCAAGCCCATGCCTGCTGTCTTCGACCAGCATTACGTTAAGCGGCTCAATGGTACGCACATCAAGAAGGGAAAGAGTAAGTGTGACCTCGCGCAGCAGGTCATCGCCGACATTCAGAACTTCAAGTCCAAGGTCGAACGCGTCGTGATGATCTGGACCGGTTCAACGGAAATCTTCCTTGAGCCCTCGGCCGTGCACGAATCCGTGGCTGCCTTTGAAAAGGGCCTCGTCGACAATGACCCGAACATCGCGCCCTCCCAGATATACGCCTATGCCGCACTCAAGGAAGGCATTCCCTTCGCCAACGGCGCGCCCAACCTTACCGTCGATCTGCCCTGCATGAT
>DATAQX010000275.1:0-4695 GCA_036264455.1 Silvibacterium sp.
AAGCGCCAGCCTATTCATCATCGTCGCGTTGCTCACCTGAAATCGCTTCGCGAGAAAACTGATGGCGTCTTCGTCGTCGAGGTTGAGCTCATTATTGCGAATTTCCTGCTGAACAAGCCGTCGCGGCATGAGCAACGCGGCCCCGAGCTGGTTGGCTTCCACCTCGTCCCGATCAGCTCCGGTCGACGAAGATCACTCCTTGAGATTGAAGTCAGACCGCGCGGAAGGAGGATGGTGCCGGCTTTCTGTATGGCTGGCCAGTACGCGAGTTTCATCTCTCTCGAGAATATTTCGTGCGGACGGGAAGTTTTTACGTCAGACATGCAATACAAGGCAGGGAACATTCATTGCTGTGGCTGCGGAGTGGCAACAGGACAAACGGCTCAACGTGTAGCCCGGGCTCGGATGCACGACTCGTCGAACGCCTGAAGCGAGGAGACGAGCATGCCTTTCTGGAGCTCTACGACCTGCATCTGCGTTCCGTCTATCGGTTCTTGATGCACATGACGGGATCGACCGCGGTTGCTGAAGAACTGACACAGGAAGTGTTTGTCGTGATTCTCGATTCGATGTGCTCCGGGACTGTGGGTCAATTTGATCCCGGGAAAGGAACGATGGAAGGGTACCTCATCGGGATTGCCCGAAATCTCGCAAGGGAGGAGCATCGCCGAACCCGCCCCCTGCTTCCCTTAGAGAACGTGCTGGAATCACCTGAATGGAATCAGCTACTGGAGAAATTCAGTCAGCAAAATCGAGTCTGGGACGCTGCAGAACTACTGATCGCGCGCGCTGAGTTAAGGGTGCTCTATCACGCCATTCTTGAATTGCCTCCTCATTATCGGGAGGTCGTTGTTTTATGTAGTTTGCAAGAGAAGGGATACCGGGAGGCCGCCGCGTTTCTGGGATGTTCCGAAGGAACCATCGCTTCGCGCATGAATCGGGCGAAGGCCCTGCTTGCCGCAAAACTGCAGCGATCGGCCCGGAATGAAGTGAGGTCAGCCACGATCTGCGTAAAGAAAGGAGGGCCAGAATGCGAGAAAAACAACCCGGACAAGCAGAGAGCGAAGAAACCTCTCGCGTAGAGCATCTTCTCGGGGTACTCAGAGACCTGTCACAGCAGGAGCCATCCACCGGCCTGAGGGCGCGCTTGAGTGATCTATCTTCCCGGCGTCTGCAGAGAGCCGCTGACACGCATGGGACACACTCGCCCTGGCTGAGACCAATCTTCGTTGCGGCGCTGCTGGTCGCCACCGGGCTCACGACAGGATTGTTCATTCATCTTTGGCAACGGGAACCCTTGCGGGCTGCCAATGATTCAAGGAGCCATTCTGCTGAGACGCCACCAAGTAAAGAAACTCCCACGCGCACCGTTTCGTTGCCAGAGACTCCATTCGCGAGATTGCCCAAAACGACTGACCTGCGCCCTAAATCAGTGCCAATCGCTGGATCACACCGGATGTATCTCCCGCTTCCTTATTCCAACAGCGCGATTGTGACAGGAACGGATGCAACCATTCGCGTCTCCATGTCGCAATCTGAGCTCCAATCGCTCGGTTTCCCTATAAATACCCCGCTTCACGATCGCCGGGTTGTTGCCGAATTGACCTTGGGAGATGACGGCCTGCCACGTGCCATCAGCCTCCCTTTACCGCTTGAGGTTCTGAAGGAGAAGAAATGAAAAGGTTATTTCGCCAAAATCGATTCTGGTGCTTTTTGGCGTTGTTCGGCGCCGTAAGCTATGGCAAAGCACAAACCGCTCCAACAATCGACTCTGACCAACCGTCAACCACCGCCATAGCCATTGCTCCACCATTCGGGCCTGCGCAAGTCGGGATCGTTTCGACCGGCGGAGCAGTCTTCGGATTACAAGAGAAAGTAGAGGTTGTGAGGGGCCAGCCATATCAAGCACAGGCTGTTACCGAGATGAAGCAGACTCTCGCGGATGGTTCACATATCGTCCAAACCACAACAGCTACGGTCGCTCGCGATAGCGACGGGCGGACCGTCCGCATCCAAAAGCTGAGCAAGATTGGTCCCTGGAAGTCTTCCTCGGATTCCTCTGAGGGCAGCAGTGCAACTTTGACCAGTATTCTCGATCCCGTTGCAAAGACACACATCGACTACACCTCAGATACAAAAGTTGCTCATGTGTTGCCGATGCCTCCCTCTCTCCCAAAAGGCGCCGTTACCACGATGGCAAATGGATTTGCCTTGTCTTCTGAAGGTCCAGACGGTCCAGTCGGCCCACGCGTGAATTTTGTGTATTCCCAGCGGGCTCACGTGGATTCACCTGATGCAAACAATACCAAGACTGAACCGCTGGGGGCTAAGTCTATCGAAGGTGTTCCGGTCAATGGAACACGCAGCACGGACACGATACCTGTCGGCACAATTGGGAACGAGAAAGACATCGTTATCACCCGCGAGACGTGGTATTCGCCGGATCTCAAGCTGGTGATTCAGAGCACCCAGGACGATCCCCGCTTTGGCCAGTCAACATACTCGCTTACGAATATCCAACGAGATGAACCGGACGAAACTTTATTTCAGGTACCGGCTGGTTACACGATCGAGAAGCCTCATGTGCTTGTAAAACAGCTGCCTTAATAAGGCTATGAGCAGGATCGATTGACGGAAAGCTGACGTGCGCGGCGAGATCGCGCATCAGTGCCAAAGATCAGTCGCGCCGGATAACAACTGTCCAAACGGAGCACACAACACCGCCACTGGCGGCGGGAGCTGAGGGGGCACCCACGCGACGCTGCTTCGGACTATTGGAGAACTTGACGACTCCCGGACATCCGAGGAGCAGTAAGTAGTCCATTGCGATTGCGGGGATTTGCACCGACGCATTCTGATTCTCAACGATTCGTTAATGTTGCCTGAGCGGCGTGGCGTCGCTGGTGACAGCGTGATTCAAACGTTACAATATAAGCAAATCATCGTTACCGCGACGAACGTGCCCCTCCGTCTTGTGCGTTGTGCGGAGCACGACCGGCAGGATGCTGGCACTTCGGCTTGCGAAGAGCACGGTAACTTTTACGAACAATCGACAGAGGAGTGTTGATCCAGATGGCTGCAAGCGCCTCCCAGCAGACAGTGACGAAACCGTCGCAGCGCCTTGTTTTTCTCGACGTCGTTCGAGGGTTGACGGTCGCCTTCATGATTCTGGTCAACAACAACGGCAGTGAACATCTTGCGTACTGGCCCCTGAAGCACTCGGCCTGGAACGGGTGTACACCGACCGATCTGGTCTTTCCAACATTTCTCTTCCTTGTTGGCATCGCCATCGTTTTTTCGACCGCAGCGCGCATCTCCCGCGGGGAGACAAAGCGCGTTCTCGTGATGCATGCGTTTCGGCGCGCTGTGATCATCTTTGTCATCAGCCTCGTCGTGCACGGTTTTCCCAACTATCCCCTCGCAACAATGCGCGTTTATGGCGTGTTACAGAGAATCGCCATCTGTTACTTATTGGCGACCTTACTTTATCTATGGGACAGGCGTGTGGCCACCCTGCTCAGTGTTTCAGTAGTGTGCCTGTTGGGCTATTGGATCCTGATACGCTGGGTGCCTATTCCCGGATTCGGCATGCCGGGCCACGACTTCCCCTTTCTCGACAGGTACATGAACCTGGACTCTGTGATCGATCGAAAGCTGTTTCCGACACGTCTGGACGAGGGCGTCTTCGACCCCGAAGGTCTGCTCAGCACCATCCCGGCGCTGGCCACCTGCCTGTTCGGCGTGTTGACGGGGCTTTGGCTGCGCACGGAGAAACAAATGATCACGAAGGCGGGCGGCATGCTCGCGGCCTCGATTGCAGGACTGACGCTGGGAAGCTTCTGGGGCATCTGGTTTCCCATCAATAAGAGAATGTGGACAAGTTCCTACGTGCTGTTTGCCGCTGGATGGACCCTTCTGGCATTGGTCATCTGCTACTTCGTGATCGAAATCAGGAAGCAGGGGGGACGATGGACTTATCCCTGGAAGGTCTTCGGCTCGAATGCCATATTTTCGTATGCCTTCTCTGAGTTATTGGCTTCCGCACTCGAGCACATCCATGTAGGGCAGAACGGTCAGACGGTCGATCTGAAGGAGTTGATTTACACGCGGGTCTTCTCGCACATCGTCAGCACATCGTTCGGCTCGCTGCTCTATTCGCTGTGCTTTGTTCTGGCCTGCTTCGTGCCGGCTCTTCTTCTCTTCAGAAAACGAATCTTCATCAAGGTTTAGAGGGGCGATCTCGACATGTCCGATGATTCTTCCCCGCAAACGTCGACAAAACCGCAGCAGCGCCTCGTCTTCCTCGATGTCGTTCGAGGATTGACAGTTGCGTTCATGATTCTGGTCAACAACAACGGGAGTGAAGAACTGGCCTATTGGCCTTTGAAGCATGCCGATTGGAATGGGTGGACGCCGACCGACCTGGTCTTTCCGACATTTCTCTTTCTGGTTGGCATCGCCATCGTCTTTTCGACAGCTGCGCGAATGGCTCGCGGTCAGGCGAAGAGTGCCCTCTTGGTGCATACGTTCCGGCGGGCTGCGATTCTCCTTGCCCTTGGCATCCTCATCCACGGATTCCCCCACTATCCGCCGGCCACGCTGCGCATCTACGGCGTGCTGCAGAGAATTGCGGTCTGTTACCTGGTGGCGTCCATACTTTATCTGTGGGACCGGCGGGTGGTCACCCTGGTGAGC
>DATAQX010000306.1:0-6699 GCA_036264455.1 Silvibacterium sp.
GCCTCCGGTGCAGCATGGCGTGCGTGATCGCGGCGGCTCTCGGGATGCCGCAGCACCCTGAAGCTCCCTCCGAAGGGTCCGTTGCGTGCAGGATCGGTGGGACCGAAGATTCCCACCACCGGTTTACCCAACGCGGAGGCCAGATGCAAAGGACCAGTGTCACCGGCGATCACCAGGGAGGTCCTGCGGGTAATCGCGATCAGTTCAGTAAGCGCCAGTTGCATAGCCGTCGCAGCACCTCCGCTCAAGCCGGTCAGCTCCTGCGCAATGGCTTCCTCGCCAGGACCGCTGTTTACAACCACTTTGTATCCCGCCTGATGCAGCTGACGTGCAACAGCGGCATAGCGTTCAACGGGCCAGCGCTTGGCGCCCCAGCCTGCTCCAGGACTGATGAGAACAAACGGCCGCACTATGCCACTGACTTTCGCTTCGGCGCTTGCGTCCGCGGGCAGCCATGGCAGCATGACCGGCAGCGGTTCGCGAGCCACGGCATTCGCCACCTCGATTGCCTGCTCGATCACATGCACCCCGTTCGTATCGACGCGCTCGCTGAAGAACCACCGTGCCGCATGTTCGCGAGGTTTGTCCTCGCCGATCAGCCGCGATCCGCGTGCCCACCTGGCAATTACGGCAGAGCGGACGGCTCCCTGCAGATCAACGCAGACGTCGTATCGCGCTGCGCGCAATTCGCGTCGCACACGCTTTATGTCGCGCAACGTTTTCACACTGAGAGGAGAGTGCGCCCACTCTTTGGCGGGCACAACGTGAATCGCGTCTACCACCGGCATTTGCGGTCCACGCTCATTGCATCTGTCAGCACACAGCAGACCGCGCCACTGGGGCTCAACTGCCCATCCCAGATACCAATCCGGATGCGCCGCCCGCAGGGCTGTGATCGCCGGCAAGGCATGGAGAATATCTCCCATCGCACCGAGCCGGACGATGAGCACACGTAACTGCTTTTCTGTTGGAGGCAATATCTTATTTTCTCATAGCAAGACAGGGCCTGTTAACCCTATCGGGGCGCGCAGTCCCTTAGTAACTGCGCGATTATGGCTGTCTCGTTCTCGAACACCACTTCAAGGCGGGCCAAATTCAACGGCGCCAGCCGCGCTCTCTGCTTCGAGGTCAAACGCACCCAATCTTTCTCCGTGGTGACGAAGCCCTCTGCATGATATGTGTCGCGAAGCTGGATCAACTGGTCGAGGTCGGAGTCGGTATATGGATGATGATCTCGATATTGAGATGTCGCAGCTATCTCTGAACCGTTTCTTCGCAGTGCCGCAAAAAACTCCTCCGGGCGCGCAATGCCGCAAAAGGCGACTGCGCGCGTCCGGGGCTCGACTACCAGACGGCGATGTTGAATCCAGATCGGAGCATTGATGCCGAGTTTCCGGAGCTCATCTTCAAAATGCCTGTCCTCTGAGCGGAGCATGATGACCGAGGCACGATTCAATGCGGCCAGCGGTTCGCGCAGACGCCCCGCCGGCAGCAACCGCTCGTTGAAATCGCTGCTGTGAAGAGCGACGATGTCCACGTCGCGTGCGAGCCTGCGGTGCTGAAACCCATCGTCAAGCAGGTGTATGCCCGGGCCCGGGTGCTCGCGCTCTGCGAACGCTCCAGCTTCATACCGGTCGGCACCGACATAGACTGGAACGCATGCACTGCTGGCAATCAGAAGAGGCTCGTCGCCATATCGCTCGGCAGAGCCTTCCGTCTCGACGCGTGCTATCTTCTGCACGCTGCGGCCGTACCCCCGCGAGAGCACGTCTATGTGTTGGCCCTGCCCGGCCAGCAGCTGCGCGAGCTGGATGACTACGGGAGTCTTCCCTGCTCCACCGACGGAGAGATTGCCAATGCTGACCACGGGCCACTGGAGTTGCTTCGGCGTGATCCAGCCGTGGCCATACGCGAAGTTTTTTCCGGCTAAAGCGGCGGCGTAGAGCGACACAAAGGGCATTAGGATCGTCCGGCTCACGAGCGCGCTCCGGCGATTGTCAACAGTGCATCCACAGCAGTTTCAGTGGCTCCGTTTTCACCCTCGAAGACGCTTCGCGCCCGGGCGCCCATCTCTCGGGCCGCATGGTCATCGGTCAGAAGCCGATGGAATGTACCGGGCATTTCCGGGATCTCGACAATTGCAACGGCATTTGCTTCAGATAGCTTCTCAACGATGCCCCGAAAGTTCTCATAGTGCGGCCCCATGACTATGGGCACGCCAAACTGCGCCGGCTCCAGGGGATTGTGTCCGCCGGTCGTGAAGATGCCGCCGCCCACAAACGCAAGATGGCTGAGCGAATAGACTGAGGCCAGTTCGCCGATCGAATCGAGTAGAAATACAGCACCCGCGGGGATTGCGCCGGGAGACTGCATCCACTTGGAGCGTTGCATGAACGTGGCATTACGCTGCGAAAGCAATTGCGCTACGGCGCTGAATCGCTCGGGATGGCGAGGCGCAAGGATGATGACAACATCGGGCGGCAAAGAATTGAGAAGCACCTCTTCCTCATCCGCAAGCGTGGAACCGCACACGACAACCTTTACGCCTGCCGGGAGATTTTCCCGCAATGCCTCAGTTACCGCAGCGGGTTTCGCTACGCGAATGTCGAACTTCAGGTTTCCTCCAACCCTTACATTGCTCGCGCCGATTGCCTTCAGCCGGTCTGCGTCGAGCTGGCTCTGCGCCAGCACGAGCGCGAAGCTGTCCAGGAGCCGCTTCCAGAGAAATCTGAGACGCAGATACCGTGGCCACGAGCGGTCTGAGATCCGGGCGTTCACAACAACGACCGGGATCTGCTGGCGGCGACATTCGGTGAGGAAGCGCGGCCAGAACTCGGTCTCAAGCAACACCACCATGCGCGGCCGCAGCGCGCGCAGCCAGGCTCGTACGGCAAAGGCGAAGTCCAGCGGAAAATAAAAGACGCGATCCTGACCGGAGTCTTCGGGGCCGAAGCGCTCTCGCGCGATCTTCTGGCCAGTACGCGTTGTGGTTGAAACCACGATGCGCCATCCGGAAGCTCGGGCACTTAGCTCCTCGATCAGGCGGCTCGCGGCCAGAACCTCGCCGACGGAGACGGCATGCACCCAGATCACAGGCTCGTCTGTGGTGGGCAACACTCGCTTCGGCACCCTGCCCAGGCGCTCAGTAAGCCCCTCGCGATACTTGCCGCTGGTCGCCATCCGGAAAAGCCACCATGGAGCGGCCACAACCAGGGCGACGAACAACGCGAGGCTATACAGAACGAGCATGCGCTTACGAATCTCACTTTACTTAAGTCTTAACCGAAGATGATAATCGTGCGGAGGAACATGCGCCTGCGCTCTCTGTCTTTTGTTGCCCTAGCTCTCTCGTTCGCGGCTGCAGCGCTTCCGGCTTCCGACCATGCTCCGCCGCCGGCCAAGGACGCTTCGACTTACGCGGCCTTCGATGCACATCCGGACGATCATGTAGTGATCGCGGCCGAACCCTTCGACACAAAAGAGAAGGAGAGCATCTTTCGCATCGACTACCTGAAGAATGGCTTCATGCCGATTCGGCTCATCGTGACAAACAACGGCGACCGGCCTATCTCCCTGGTGGATGCACGGATTCACTTCATCAGCGCAGCAGGCGACACGATTCCCGCCGCCGAGCCGGGGGATGTCGAACGCCGCATGACGCACGTCGGCAACACGGGCCGAAAGATTCCCATGCCCGCGCCTCTGCCCCCACTCGGCGGAAAGGCCAAGACGCCTGACTCCAAGATCGAGCAGGATTTCTCAGAGTTCGAGTACGCGGCCATCGCTGTCGAACCGCACACCACGCGCGCCGGCTTTCTTTTTTATGACATGCAGGGATTGGGCAGCGATCCACTGCGCGGAGCCAAGCTGCACTTGAAAGAGCTGCGCGATGCGGATGGCAAGGAGCTGTTTTATTTCGAGATTCTGTTCGATAAATATCTCAGCAGTCAGCGTTAGACCGGTCAGTTGAGAAGCGGTCAGCTTCCTTAGCTGTTCTCAGACGCCTTTCTTCTGCGGTTCCCAGATGTACTTGTGAATCTGCAGGCTCAGGCGGGCGTTCAGGCCGTCGGCCAGCATCCATTCCACCAGCTCGCGAGGATCGAGCAGGCAGTTTGCCGTGCTGCGCTCGGGCGAGGGGGTCTTTGAGAAGGCAGGCGATAGCAGAAGCTGCGAGTCGCGCGATTCGAGTGCATTCGTTCGGATGAAGTCGCGTGCGAACTCGTAGTCGTCGCGATTGGTGATGACGAATTTCAGCTCATCGATCTCAGTCAGTGACGCGAGATTTGTCATGCGAAAGCGTCCCGATTCGCCTGAGCCGGGGCACTTGACGTCGATGATCTTGTGCACCGCTTTGGGCACATTTTCAACTGGGCGCTCGCCGCTGGTTTCGATCATCAACTCGTATCCCATGCCTGACAGTCGCTCCATCAGCGGAATCAGTTCGCGCTCCTGCAGCAGGGGCTCTCCGCCGGTGAACTCGACCAGTTTTACAGGGGCGAGCTTTGCGATCTCAGCCACAACTTCGTCCTCGCTCAGCTTGTAGCCGCCGGTGAAGGTGTATTCGGAGTCGCACCAGGAGCAGCGCAGATTGCAACCGGCGAGCCGCACGAAGATGCATGGACGGCCAGCAAAGCTGGATTCGCCCTGCACGGATTTATAAATTTCGATGAGATACAAAGAGCTACTCGTAGTATGTGGCTGTAGTTGTATCGGTCTCGTAGATCGTGCAGTCCTTGACGCGCACGCGGCCGCTTGTCATTTCGCTGAGCTGCTGGTTCGTCTCGTCGTAAAAGTAGCGAGCCAGATTTTCGGCTGATGGATTGATCTCGGTAAATGGTTCAAGATCGTTCAACATATGATGGTCAAGGCGGTCGATCACTGGCCGCATCACATGCTTCAGATCCTTGAAATCCAGCAAAAGACCGGAGACGTCGAGCGTCTCGCCACGCAGCGTGATGCGGACCTTGTAGTTGTGTCCATGCGGATTTTCGCACTTGCCGCGATAGTTTCTCAGGTAGTGTCCGGAGGAAAATTCGCGTTCCACGGTAACTTCGTACATTTTCTGCTTAACTCTCTCGGGCTAAAGGGCCCTATGTATATTGTAACTTCTGGAGGCGTCAGTAACCCGGTTTACGCTTCGCACGCTCGCGCTGGCGACGCTCTTCGGCGCGGCGGTCGACCTGCTCGAACATCGCGGTCATCACACCGAACAACGCGACAATCAGCCCTCCCAAGGCAAGGAACAGCGCCGTTGTCTTCCAGAGAGAGCCATTTCCGGGCAGCCCCTGCTGCAAGCTGGCGCTCACCAAGGTCATGCCGCAGGAGATAAGAGCGAAGAGGAGCAGGGTTGCGGCCAGAATGTAGAGATTGCGAGCCATTTCCCTCTGCAATGGTATCAGTCACCGGCGCGCAAAGAATGCTTCGACCGCGGCGATGTCATGCGTCATGCGATACGGCGGCAGGCTTTCGATGAAGATGCGCCCATACCTCTGCCGTTGCATGCGTGGGTCGAGCAGCATCAGCACGCCTCGGTCTTCGAGCGAACGAATCAGGCGGCCAAAGCCCTGCTTCAGCGTGATTACAGCCGATGGCACCTGGTATTCGAAGAAGGGATTACCGCCGTTCTCTTCGACTGCGCGCATCCGCGCCTGCACCACGGGATCGGAGGGAACGGCGAAGGGCAGGCGGTCGACAATAACGCAACTCAGCGCATCGCCCTGAACGTCAACACCTTGCCAGAAGCTCGAGGTGCCGAAGAGAACAGCGTTTGGCGTCTCGCGAAATTCTTCCAGCAGCGCCTTACGCGGAGCCGTGCCCTGCAGCAACAGCGGGTAGCCAACTTCCACCAGCAGGCGCTCATACAAATCGTGCATTTGCTGATAGCTGGTGAAGAGACAGAAGGCGCGGCCCTGCGTGATGTCGAGCATGCGCCGGATGCGCTTCGCGGCCTCTTCCTGAAATTTTGCATCGCGCGGGTCGGGCATATCCGGCGGCAAATACAGCAATGCCTGCTCGCCGTAGCGGAAGTGCGATGGCACGACAAGCTCGCGCGCGTCGTGCATACCCAATCTTTTCCGGATGTGCGCGAAGCCGCCTTGCACGGTGAGCGTGGCCGAAGTGAGCACAACGCTGGGAAAGTTCTCGAACAGCAGCTCACTCAACAACTCAGACACATCGATGGGCGTGGCTTGCAGATGCGTTACCGGGGCAGAACCGTGTCCTCTGCCACCGCGCCGCTCCAGCCAGAAGACAGTGTTTTTGTCATCTGCCTCAAGCAGAAACTTCAACTGCTCGCGAATATCCGAAGCGCGTTTTCTTAGCGGAGGAGCCTCCTCTACGCCGCGCACACGGTCCAACTCCCCTTCCAGGCGATGCAGCGCATTCAGCAGGCCCAGGTACAAATCGCCCTGAGTCTCCAGAAACTCCTCGCGATTTACAAACGGCATGCGCCCGTCCTTTCCGGACGCGCCGTTGGCCGACCCGCGGGGTAATGCTGCAAACAGCATCCGAGCGCGCTCGCGTGCGGTTTGGGCCGCGCTGGCGATGCCTGAACTGAGTGCATTCTTGGCGCGCAGCATCGTCTCCAGATCGCGTGCCAGTTCTTCAAAACGAATATTGCTCAGGCTGATGCCGAAGTAACTCGATGCCACTTCTTCAAGCTCGTGTGCTTCGTCAAAGATGACGATTCCCGCGTCCGGC
>DATAQX010000545.1:0-6522 GCA_036264455.1 Silvibacterium sp.
GGCAGATTCAAATAGGCTGCCGGTTGAATTTCTGAGTAGATTTAACAGGTGCTTTCCCGGCCTGCTCCAATGTCTCTTTCAGAGGCTTCAGATCGCCCAAAAAATCCCTTCCTCAGATTGATGCCGTACTCCAGATACGCCTTCAGGCAGCTGACCATGTTCATCCACCCTTGGCAGTTCGAATACGAGCTGTTCAGTCCGCGCTGAGTCTCTTTCCATCCCGACTCTGAAATCTTCACCAGGGGTTCCATTTCTCCGAGAGGTTCAAAGCGCAGCCCCACCTGCGTGTTGTAGTCGCCGTCCGCACAACAGCAATTTCGCCTACAACGTTCGTCAGATACAGCTGGGAGCCCGCTTCACCTTCTAGACTGCGTTAGGCAGAAACAACAGCCCCACGTCGGAATTCTCCGGCGTGGGGTTTTTCACACCGGAATGCGCAGGCCAGACTCGATACAATAGAGCTAGAGAACTAGCGCTAATGGCCTTCACCGAACAATACGATGTCGTTGTCGTCGGAGCCGGACACGCCGGCTGCGAAGCCGCCATGGCCTCGGCCCGTATGGGCCTGCGCACCGCCCTCTTTACGCTGAATCTCGACCTTGTCGCACAGATGTCCTGCAACCCCGCCATTGGAGGCATCGCCAAGGGCCATCTGGTACGCGAAGTCGATGCCCTCGGAGGCATCATGGGCGAAGTTGCCGATGCTGTCGGCATTCAGTTCCGCCTGCTCAACACCTCACGCGGCCCGGCTGTATGGTCTCCCCGCGCGCAATGCGACAAGCAGCAATACCGCATAAAAATGCGCGAAGTACTCGAGTCGCAATCCGATTTGTTCATAAAGCAAGCTGAGGTCGTGGGTCTCATAGTCGAAAATGACGAGAGTACTGCTCCTTCAGGCCCTGAGCCCTGTGCCCTGAGCCCTCAGCCCCGGATCGCGGGGCTGAAGCTCCGTGACGGGCGCACCATCCTCGCCCGTGCGACCATCATCACCACCGGTACTTTCCTCAATGGCCTCATCCACTGCGGAGAAGAGCAGTATCCTGCCGGCCGCAGCGGCGAGCCGCCCGCTATCCTGCTCGGTGAAGCCCTCAAGCGTCTCGGCCTGCGCGGCTGCCGCCTCAAGACCGGAACCCCGCCGCGCCTTGACGGCCGCACTATAGACTGGTCTCGCTTCGAGGAGCAGCCCGGAGACGCTGATCCCACCCCTTTCAGCTTCCGCACACGCGAAATCCCGCAACGGCAGGTCTCCTGCCACATCGCCTACACCACGCCCGAGACCCTGCGCATCATCCGCGAAAACGTCTCGCGCTCACCTATGTACACCGGCCAGATTCAGGCCATCGGCCCGCGCTACTGTCCGTCGATCGAAGACAAGGTGGTCAAGTTCCCTGACAAGACTCAGCACCAGTTCTTTCTCGAACCCGAGGGCCTCAACACCCACGAGGTCTACGTCAACGGCATGTCCACATCGCTCCCCATGGAGGTGCAGGCCGAGATCGTGCGCTCCATCCCCGGCCTTGAAAACGCCGAGATGCTGCGCCCCGGCTACGCCATCGAATACGACGCCATCGATCCCACCGAACTTGACCGCTCGCTCCGCGTCAAGAAGTTCACAGGCCTCTATCTCGCCGGCCAGATCAACGGAACCTCAGGATACGAAGAAGCCGCCTGCCAGGGCATCATGGCCGGCATCAACGCCGCGCTTTTCGTGAAAGGGTGCGCACCATTCACACTTGACCGCACCGAGGCCTACACCGGCATTCTTATCGACGACCTGATCAGCAAGGGAACCAACGAGCCTTACCGGATGTTCACCTCGCGCGCCGAGTTCCGCCTGCACCTCCGGATCGATAACGCCGACCGCCGCCTCACCCCGCACGGACGCCGCCTCGGCCTTATCGATGACCAGGCCTGGGCCGACTACGAAGCCCGCCAGGGCCGCGCAGTCGCCCTCGAAAAGCTGCTGGCCACGCGCAAAGCGAATCCGCAGCGCATTGCCGAACTTTTTCCGAATGCTGCCGCTCTCGGCAACATTGCCGGACAGACCTACGCACAGCTCCTCAAGCGCCCCGAAGTCACCATTGAGACCCTCTGGCCAACCCTGCGCGAAGAGCTCACCAAACTCGAAGACCAAACCTTCTTTGCGCAGTGGCTGGATGCTCCCCCACGCACCGCCAACTTGTCATCCCGACCGGACCCTGAGCGCAGCGAAGGGAAAGAGGAGGGACCTGCAGTTCGGAATGCTGATACTCCTCTTCGTTCCGCTGTGCGGAACGAGCTGAAGTCCGTTGAAACCGGAATCAAATACTCCGGCTATCTCGATCAGCAGAAGAAGTCGATTGAAAAGCTGAAGCGCGCCGAAGACCGGGTCATTCCCGGCTCGTTCAATTACTCTGCGGTCAGCGGTCTCTCCCGCGAGATGCAGGAGAAACTCACCCGCGTCCGCCCCTTTACCATCGGACAAGCCAGCCGTATCCCCGGTGTCACGCCGGCGGCTCTCTCGCTCATCAACGTCTATATCGAAATTCAGGCGAAGCGCTCCGCCGCGTCTCCGCTAATCGAAACACATTAGGGGCATAGAATTCGGGGCAGAAATGAGCCGGTGGCGTCGCCGGGTGGAAACCCGGTAAGGCCTTGACCTGTCACGCATTACTCATCCAGTTACAACAAAAGGTTCCGGCTCGAGAGCCATTCACACCCAATGCCCCCTTTCCGATTGGTCATGAACCCTTCAGACAATCTTCATCTTGAGCGCGTAGGTTCATAGCAGGCGGGAATCTGGATATGTTGCAAAACCGGCAAGGGGAAGCGCGCCGAACTTCCCAAGCCTGCTTGTGGGTAGTGGTGTGCCGCCTGTCAGATCGATGGCGCTTTGCGCTCTTATCGGGAGTCTTTCTGGCTTGTTTTCTTACGACTGCGGGCGCGGCATGGTGCCAAAGCGCGGAGCCCGAACAGCTGACCATTCCTGCCGGCACTCCGATCGAGGCGAAACTGAAGCGGCATGTCCCCATGAAAGTGGGCCAGCCGGTTGAGACGTCCTTGGCGCATGCGGTCTATGCAGAGAACAGGCTCGCACTCCCGGCGGGAGTCTTATTGCAGGGATCAGTCGTGAGCCTGGAGCCCAACCGGGAGCTGCGCAACGACGCGCGCCTCAACGCGGATTTCACTCCCTACCATCGGCCTACGGTGACATTTACAAGCGCCAGGCTTCCGGATGGAACAAACGTCTTCTTGTCTACCACGCCTTCCTCCGATGGCGCTCCAGTTATACATCTTGCTCCGGCAGCCACGGGCAAACATCACTCGCTGGTTACGGTGGCAAAAGACGAGGTGAAGGTACTGATCTCGTCGACGAAAGAAGCACTGTTTTCGCCCGGCCTCGGCGACCGCATGGAACAACTGCTTTACCATCAGCTACCGTATCATCCGGAACGCATCGAGCAAGGGACGTTGTGGACCTGCGAACTCCGAGAGCCAGTTGTGGTTCCGGCGGCAGCTGCGACCGCCAGCCCGGCGGGGCATGCTCCCGGACAAGCTGATCCCGCTTCCGGTTCGCCTGAGAAGAAGAATCTCGAACTGCACGCATACCTCGACGAGGAGCTGAGCTCCTTGAACAACAAGGTGGGTCAGACGTTCCAGGCGACCGTGGCTGAGCCGGTCTTCGGCGCCGATCATTCCCTGATCGTTCCGCAGGGCGCGGTGCTGATTGGGACGATTACGCGGGTCAAGCCGGCGAAGTCCTTCCATCGCGACGGAAAGCTGCGCTTTAATTTTCGCCAGCTTCAGATGCCAGGCGGCAGCCAGCAGCAAATCGTCGGCTCGGTGACCGGCGTGGAAGCAAAGGCGGGCGCGAAGCTGAAGATGGACTCCGAGGGCGGGGTGGAGTCGCAGCCGCAAGGCAAGGTGATCGTGCCTCTGATTCTAACGGTGCTGGCCAACCATGCGCTCGATGACGACTCCTCTCTGGAGGGGAGCGCGGCAGCGGGTTCGAACGGCATGGGCCTGATTGGCCGCGTGGTTGGCATTGCGGGGTCTTCGCGCGATCTGGCCGCTGGCATTGGATTCTATGGCACGGGCGTCTCGGTGTATCGCCGATGGCTGCGGCACGGACATGATATTACCTTCCCCAAGGACAATTGGATCGATATTGAGGTGTCCGAGCGGATCGGGCAGCAACTCTCTCAGCGCTAGAGCCTGTAGACGAACTACTCCTTTGGGAGTAGATTGTCTACATCATGACGGCTCGCGAAATATACCACAACAGAATTGAACTGCTGCAGGGCACGCTGGATCTGCTGGTGCTGGAAACGCTGAAGTGGGGCGCGCAGCACGGGTACGGCATCAGCCAGCAGATTTTTGCGCGGTCGGGTGAGCGGCTTCAGGTGGAGACGGGCTCGCTGTATCCGGCGCTGCACAGGATGGAGCGGCAGGGATGGATTGCCAGCGAATGGCGGCTGACGGAGCAGAATCAGCGCGCGAAGTTTTATCAACTGACAAAGGAAGGCAAGAAGCAATTGGCGCGCGATCGCTCGAAGTGGGAGGCAACGGTCGAGGCGATGACTGGAGTGCTTGAAGGCAGGGCGTAGGGAATAAGTGTAGCGTTTGGAGGCTGGAGATGAGCTGGCGTTGGCTTTGGCCGAAGGGGAAAGATTCCGAAGCAGACAAGCTGGAATTGGATGCTGAGATCGAGGCGCATCTGGCGATGGCCGCGGCTGATGCGCGGGCGCGCGGGCTGGACGATGCCGCGGCACAGCGAGAAGCGCGGCGCGACTTCGGCAACGTAGCGCTGGTGAAGGACGTAACGCGCGAAGCGTGGGGATGGGTGTGGCTGGAGCGTATCCAGCAGGATTTGAAGTATGCGCTGCGCCAGATGCGCAAGTCGAAAGGCTTTGCGATCGCGGTGGTGGGCACGCTCGCTCTGGGAATTGGCGCGGCAACGGCAATGTTCACGGTGGTGGACGACGTGATGCTGAAGCCGCTGCCGTACAGGAGCGCCGGCCGGATCGTGGAGATCGATGAGGGCGCCGACCTCACGATGCGCATGAACGATGCGCCGTATCTCGATATCGCGGCGTGGCGCGAGCAGACGAAGAGCTTCGAAAGCATCGCGTTTTATGCATGGAAGAACGGACGCAGCTTTCTGGAGGGGCGCGGGGCGACGGCGCAGATCGGGCTCACCCAGGTGAGCGAAAATATCTTCGAGGCGCTGGGCGTTGCTCCGCAGATGGGAGCGGGTTGGGGCCATGCGCCGGAGAGCTTCGCGATGCGGCCGGACGCGCATACGGCGGTGATCAGCGACGCGGCATGGCGGACGCTGCTCGGGGCCGATCCGCAGATCCTTGGCAAGACGGTGCGCATCAATGGCGAGCCGTACACGGTGGTCGGTGTAATGCCGCGCGGATTTTATTTCCCGGACAGGCCGCAGAGCCCGCAGGTATGGACACCAATCGCGCTAGGCGAGAAGGACAAGGGGCGGACCGATGACTCTCCCGGCTACAGCGTGGTGGCACGGCTGCGGAGAGGAGTA
Source organism: Silvibacterium sp. (assembly GCA_036264455.1). GTDB lineage: Bacteria > Acidobacteriota > Terriglobia > Terriglobales > Acidobacteriaceae > Silvibacterium. The sequence continues at coordinate 5,528 of DATAQX010000545.1, forward strand.
ACACTGGCCGAGGCCGATGCGGAACTCAAGACAGTCCAGCCGCGCGTGGCAGAGGGATATGTCGATCCAAAGTGGCGAGCCAACGCCAGCAAAGTCAGCGTGGAAAAATTCGGCGCGTCGAATTTTCCTTTTCTTGCAGACACGAAGCATGCCCTGCTGGCGCTGACCGGCGCGGCCGGGCTGTTGTGGCTGATCGCATGCGTGAATGCGACCAACCTGCTGCTGGCGCGCTCTACGGCGCGGCAACGGGAGATCGCGATGCGCGGCGCGCTGGGAGCGAGCCGCTGGCGGCTGACTCAGCAAATGGTGATCGAAGGGCTTGTGCTGAGCGGAGCGGCGGCTGTGCTGGGAGCGGGGCTGGCCTTTGCCGCGGTGCGCGTCTTCCATCATCTGCTGCAGCAGCATCTGCCGTATGGTGCGCCGACGCAGGTGAGCCTTCGCGTGCTGCTGGCGCTGGCGGCTCTTACGCTGGTTTCGGCGGTCGTCTCCTCGGCGTGGCCGGCATTTCTTGCCGCGCGTTCGCCGATCGAGCCGGCACTGCGCCAGGGAGGACTGCAGAGCGGAACGGCACGCAGCCACCATCGGCTGCGCAGCGGGCTGGTGATTGCCGAGATCGCCATGTCGCTCGGCCTGCTGGCCGCCTGCGGACTGCTGCTGCGAACAATCTACGCGCTGCAGCATGTTCCGCTGGGCTTCCGGACCGATCACATCCTGGTCGCGAATATGGAGATTCCGACCTATCGCTTCGCCACGGTGAACGCGGCGACGGCTATTTACGAGCCGCTGCTGGAGCGGATACAGCACCTGCCGGGGGTGGATGCCGCCGGCCTCGTGACGACGGTGCCTCTGGATCAGCATTTTCAGATGCAGCTCTCTATCTATAAGAAGAAGGGCGAGAGTGCGGACGGCGACGAGAACGCCATCATCTCGCAGTTCAAGGCGGTGAGCCCCGACCTGCAGAGGGTCTTCGGCTTTCCGATGCTCGGCGGGCGCTA
>DATAQX010000447.1:0-6831 GCA_036264455.1 Silvibacterium sp.
ACTAGAGGCTGCTGAACTCAAATCTACGAGTTGACCGCCCGGTCGAAGCGCGCAGACATGCGACGAATCTGTTCGACCAGTTCGGGAGGATCGCTGACTTCGAAGTCTACACCGAACATGCCGAGGTATCCGGCCAGCATCTCGATCGAATAGGCTCCGATATGCAGCAGGCAGCTTTGCTCGTCGATTGCTTCGAGGGTTCCTGCGGTGTGAGGGACCAATTCGGCGAGGCGCGCGACCGGAGCATGCATAACCACACGCGCGCGATGCGGATACTGCTCGTAGGACACACCGCGGGAGACATAAGCCGCGATGTCTTCCGCGGGCAGCTTACGAGCGGTAAATCGCAAGCCGGATAGAGCCGGCTTGTCGATGCGATCCACGCGGAAGGTCCGCCAGTCCTTGCGGTGCGCATCCCAGGCAACCAGATACCAGCGGCGTCCGGAACTCACCAGACGATGGGGTTCGACCATGCGATTGCCCGGCACCCCGTTGTTGCCGCGATAGCCGAAGCGGAGCCCGTCATTGTCGCGACATGCGCCGGCAATCAGGGAAAGCGTTGCGGCCTGGACCGTAGGACCGGAATTCGCCACCGGCACAATGAAGGAATGAAGCGCCGAAATCCGTCGCCGCAGGCGTGAGGGCAGCACCTGTTCCAGCTTGGCCAGAGCGCGTACGGAAGATTCCTCAATACCGGTCACGCTGCCGCTGGCTGAGGTACGCAATCCCACCGCGACCGCAACTGCCTCTTCGTCATCGAGCAGCAGGGGAGGGAGCGTCGCTCCCGCGCCAAGCTGGTAGCCGCCCGATGTGCCTGAGGTGGAATGGACGGGATAGCCAAGATGGCGCAGCCGGTCGACATCGCGGCGCAGAGTACGCGAGGTTACCTCAAGCCTTTCGACCAGCTCGGCTCCGGACCAATAACGGCGTGCCTGAAAGAGGGAGAGCAGGCGAAGCAATCTGGCTGAGGTTTCCAGCATGCCTACAAGTTTGCCATACGTTGCGGACCAAAGCTGTCCGCAAGGCATGACATCATCTTTTTGAAGCTGATAAACACCGTAAGCGCTGCCCCGCCGTCGGAGAAAAGAGAATGTCTCGCGATGAATCCTACAACGCCAAAGAATGAGGGCACTATGCGGCCTGGCAACCTCGACGCAAATCTCGTGGCAACATGCCTGGCCGGCGATGCAGGCGCCACCCATTGGGCCTACGGCATGCCGCTTTCCTATGTACAGGAGATGGCAAGCCAGTGGCTCAGCCTCTATGATCAGACCGCACGGCTTGCCGCACCCGCTGGCGCGGGCGATAACGACAACATTCCAGACGACAGCATTCCAGACAAGGTCACTGACTAGATTCGGCCATCTCTATCCCGTGATCTGCTAGACCCTTCGGTTGATCCCCAATCCCATCTTTGGTTGCAAGACTTTTACGCGCACCGGTCTTACTGTCACTACGATGCTCCATTCATCTTCACGAAGAGAGCACACAGCAATTTCACTTGAGGCCGGTCGACGGAGGAAGTCTTGTTTAAATCCATCTTCAGCAGGAGCGCCTGGACGCTTCTCTGCGTATTTACGCTCTTATTCCCCATAGCATCTCACGCACAGCAACTGGCTTCTGCAAGAATTGTCGGAGAGGTTACCGATCCCTCGGGGAAGGTCGTTCAACATGTAACTGTTACGCTTACAAATTCAGCGCAAGGTACGACCCGCAGCTTTGACACTTTGGAGGATGGATCGTTCTCCTTCACCACTCTCGAAGCCGCAAATTATCAACTCACGGTGGCCGCTCATGCAGGGTTCGCTTCCTATCAGCAGAATGTCAATGTAAATGTGGGCCAGGATCTCAACGTCCCAGTGCAACTGCAGCTTGCTTCGAACGAGACGAAGGTAGTGGTCGTAGCCAGTACCCCGACGGTGGACACAACGACATCGTCGCTGGGCGGCGTCATCAATGCCCGCCAGATTTCAACTCTTCCATTGAATGGCCGCAACTATCTCGAGCTGTCTCTGCTGGTGCCCGGCAACGCGCCCGCGCCTAACTTCGATCCTACGAAGGAGAACACGGTCGTCATCTCCACTGCCGGCCAGGTTGGCCGCGGCAGCAATGTAACGATCGACGGCGCAGATAATAACGACGACGCGGTCGGCGGCTCGCTCGTGAACATTCCTGAAGATGCGGTGCAGGAATTTCAGATCGCCACCAACCGGTTTTCGGCGGAGCTGGGACGGTCCGGATCATCTGTAACCAACGTAGTTACACAGCAGGGCACCAATGCGCTGCATGGAGGAGCTGGTTTCTATCTGCGCGATAAGGCGCTGCAGGGGCTTCCGGCAACTTATGATCCGTCGATCGGCACGACGCCTCCCTTCCATCGCTATCAGTACACAGGCGACGTCGGTGGCCCATTTAAGCAGGACAAGGCGTGGTGGTTCGCGGCAGTGGAAGACCGCCAGCAGCTGGGCGCGGACCTGGTCGGCGAGCGCAACATGACTACTCACACCATCGACCGCCTCTTCGCTACCGCTCCCCTGCACGACTTTCTGGCAACGACACGGCTCGATTGGCAGGTGGGCGAACGGGATCGCATAGGCTTCCGCTATTCGCTGCAACTGAACGACGACCTGAGCCAGAGCGAGCTCGATCGCTCCCTGGGCAGCGCCTCCTACCGGCAAACGGCGGAGAATCATCTTCAGGGCCTGGTCGTCGACTGGGTCCACATCTTTACGCCCTCGGTCGTCAATCGCCTCAGTTTCGCGGATAACAATTTCCTTAACATCACCAATCCCATTGTCACCGCGCCGCAAATCAGCTTTCCCGATCTGGACGACGGTGCGACCTATCGCATCCCGCAGCAGACCCGGCAATTCCGCCTGCAGGGAGACGATACGATCACCTGGTCCCGCCGGAACCACACCTTGAGCTTTGGCGGAGAAATCCAGTCGATTGACGCCGACTTCTATCTGCCCGTTTTTGTGCAGGGTAACATTCAGGCTGTCGAGGACTTTCCCGACTTCGACCGCAACGGCGACGGCAAGGTGGACGACAACGATCTGCTCTTTGCCGTAGCCCTGCGCAGCTCAACGCCCGAAACTCCGCTCAACCTGCCGGACTGCGATAGCTTCCATCTGGCCGGATTCGCCCAGGATGACTGGAAGGCCCTTCCTAATCTCACTCTCAATCTCGGCCTGCGGTGGGAGATGGACACCAACCTCAACAATCTGAGCTGGTATCCGCAGCGTAATCCGCTCGTTCAATCCTTTTACTCGGGAACGCGGCGTCGCAATCCCAACAATTGGGGGCCGCGTATCGGATTCAATTACGCTGCCAATCCCAAACTCAGCGTTCATGGCGGCTATGGCATTTACTACGACCGCATCACGCTCGAAATAATGTCGCTGGAAAGAGGCTTCGACGGCCGCGCTCTTGCGCTCAACGTCACCGCAGGCAATGCGGTCACCAATCCGGACGGCTCCCCGGTTTATCTGAATCCGAACGGCACATTTGTGCCTGGAGCGCCGCAACTCCTGTCCAGCCCCTTCAGCGGATTTCTCTTTGCGGGCGCCGGCTCGACCGGGATCGACATCATCAACAATCGCCTGCGCAACCCCATGGTGCAGCAATTCAACCTCGGCGTAGAGACACAGATCGGCAAGGACCTGTCGATCAAGCTGGACGGCGTTCACAACTTTGGCACGCGCTTCATCATCGGGCGCCCGGTGGGCTCGGTCTTCAATCCCCAAACAGGCGGACCGGACGAGGTCACCGATCTCGAGTCCGCCGTAGGCACGAAGTATGACGCCCTATGGGTGAGCGTGCGCCAGCGCTTCACCAAGTGGGGTGAGTTTGACGCCGCTTATACGCTGGCCAAGGCATTCAACTATGCCAACGATGACCAGATTCCCTTTGAATACTCGCCCATCGACCCGAACAATCTGCAACTTGAATATGGACCGCCGCCGAACGATCAACGCCACCGCTTGGTCATGAGCGGCCTTGCCAACCTTCCCTGGAAGTTCCACTTCGCACCCATCTGGACTATTGCTTCCGGAGTTCCGATGGATATCCTTCTTCCCGACGGCAGCGAGCGCGTGCCCACCATCCAGCGCAATGCCGGCGGACGCGAATTTCACAACGCGCAGCAATTGAATGCCTTTATCGCGCGCACCAATGCAGGGGGCGGCGTGTACGAAGCTAGTTCGAACAGCTACGTGATCCTGCCCCAGGTGAGCGACAATGCGCGTTTCAATGATAGCTTCAACGCGCTCGATTTCCGGCTGGACCGCAGCATCCACTTCGGAGAACGGTATAACCTGACCCTCATTGGCGAAGCTTTCAACATCTTCAACGTGACCAACATTCTCGGCGTCAGCAATCTTAACTATTCGGGCTTCGCGAACGCTCTGTCGCCGGATACGGGCAACCCCGGCTTCTCTTCAAGCTTCGGCAGGCCGGTTTCCACCGCAGGCGGCGTCTTTGGATCCGGAGGCCCGCGCGCATTTCAGCTCGCGGCGCGATTGAACTTCTGAGGGAATGTTGCTTCAATTCAACTAAAGGGAGAACCGCCCCGCATGACTCGCCCCGAATACACTCTGCTTGCGGAACTGCGGCCCGCACCCGCAGCCCACGTCGAGACGAAGATCCCACTCATCGACGAAGCGGAAGCTACCGGAGAGACCGCCGCGGCTTACCAGTACTTCCGTGACCAGATGGGGCGGCAGGACGTGCCCGGCATATTGAAATGCTTCGGCACGAATCCTGCGTTTGTGCGGCAGATGATCGATATCTCGTCTACCCTGCTCTTCGCCGACGGCTATCTCACGCGGCGGCAGAAAGAGATGATCTCAGCCTACATCTCGAAGCTGAATGCCTGCCCTTACTGTCTCGACAGCCACGGATTCTTCCTGCTGGTTCACGGAGCGCCGAAAGAAGTGGCAGATAAGATTATTGCAGGCGAAATTGATGATGCCGCGCTCAGCGATGCCGAGCGCCATCTGCTGCTGTATGTGAAGAAAGTAAATGGCGAATCCTTCAAAACGACGAAGGAAGATGTGCAGCAGCTGCGTGATCTGGGCTGGCAGGACGAGCAGATTGCCGAAGCTGTGCATGTCGCGGCAATGATGGGATTGTGCAACCGTGTTGCGAATGCCTTCGGTCTTCCGTCACAAGGCTTTCTCGAGCTGAAACGCTAGTTCGGCTCGAACTCAGCGGCCGTCACGCAGCCGCGCGGCCAGCCGGTCGGGTAATCCTGCCTGCATGATGCTTGACTGCGCGAGCCGCAGGTCGTACGGAACGCGGCAGAATGTCACTGTCATCTGCACATCATCATAAACAGCGAAGGCCGCGCGCCAGTCTCCGTCGCGAGGCTGGCCTACCGAACCCGGATTCATGAGATAGCGAACATTCTGGCGAAGCTCCAGCTCGAATTCCTCCGGCTCGTTGCGCGAATGGTAGCGCGGAGCCAGCCGGAACCATTCGTTGCCATTGGTCGCGAAGCCCCCCTGCAGGTGGGTGTGTCCGAAAAAGTTGATCCGCGTCTTCGCCTCGTGCAACGGCAGCCAGGCATCACGTACCGTCATCACATAGTCGTCCTCATCGAGCAACGATCCATGCACGCAACTCACCTGCGGACCATCAGGCATTACCGGTCCAGCCGGAATCTGTTTTAGCCAATCGGTGTGCTCGGCCGAGAGCACACTCTGCGTCCATCTGGCCGCGCGGCCGGCGATGGGGTTGAAGTCCTCGAGACTCGAGAGACCGCTGCAGGCGCGGTCGTGGTTGCCACGGACAAAAACCTGGCCCAGCTCGCGCACACGGTCGATTACCTCGTTGGGATTGGCTCCATAGCCGACAACGTCGCCCAGGTTCCACACGGCATCGTGCTCCGGCGCGGCGGCCAGTACGGCATCCAGAGCCTGGAGGTTGGAGTGAATATCGGAGAGGATGAGTACACGCATGGATGAGCCACTTATAAAAGGCGCCTCTCCCAATCTATTCCCACTACGTCCAGATGCAAAGCCCTGTGTGTGCGTCTACTCATACCGCGATGCGCGCCCAATGGCCGGGCGAACACTCCCTGAGCGGCAGCGCACCCGCATCCACAGCCCGCTCGAGCACCGCCAGCGGCCTCCCGACATCGGTCTCCATGGTGGGCACGGCGCCCAGCAGAGCCTTCGTATAAGGGTGGGCCGGGGAGCGAAAGATCGCCTCCCGCGGAGCCTCTTCGAGAAGCAACCCCTGCCGCATCACCGCTACACGGTCGGCTACCTGCGACACCACGGCGAGGTCGTGGGAGATGAAGAGCATGGTCAATCCGAAGCGCTTCCGCAAATCGGCCAGTAACTCCAGAATCTGCTGCTGGACCGTTACGTCCAGAGCGGTCGTGGGCTCATCGGCGATGAGCAACCGGGGCCGGTTCGCGATGGCCATCGCAATCAGAATGCGCTGCCGCTGGCCGCCCGAAAACTGGTGCGGGTAATCCTTGAAGCGCTGGGCCGGATCACTCAGAGCCACGGCGTCCATTGCCTCAAGCACTGCCTCGCGCACCTGCCGCCTCGACATCTCGGGATGGTGCACGCGAATCGCTTCGGCGATCTGCTCCCCTACGCACATCACGGGATTCAGCGCGGTCATTGGTTCCTGAAAAACCATGGCGATCTCGCACCCGCGCAGCTTCCTCATCGCTTCCGGGGTGAGGGCCAGCAGATCCCGGCCGCCGAAGCGAATGGATCCCCCTACCTGCGCGGTCGGATCGAGCAATCGCAGCACGGCTAGTGCCGTGACCGACTTTCCCGACCCCGACTCCCCTACAAGGCCCAGAACCTGACC
>DATAQX010000487.1:0-12230 GCA_036264455.1 Silvibacterium sp.
GCAAGGCGACGGCACTGGCGCGCGGCCTCGGCAACACCAAGAAAAAGGCCGAGCAGGAGGCAGCCCGCCGCGCCATCATAAAACTGGAGCGCAGGAAACTCGTGGCGGAGGTGGCCCCCGGGACCGTAGAAGAGGAATGAGCGAGAGGATTCACAATCCGAAAATTTCCACCGAAGAAAACGAGGGGGAAGGAATCCCGCCGCAGGCGCCTGTTGGGCCTGCGGCCGCGAAGCCGCCAGGAAAGCATATTGTTTATCCCTCGCCGCTTGAAACAGTGCAGTCACTGCTTTCAATCATCGTGATTGCGCTCTTCGCGCTGACCTTCATCCTGCAGCCCTTCCGGATTCCCTCGGAATCGATGGAGCGGACGTTGCTCGTTGGCGATTTCCTGCTGGTCAACAAGAGCATCTACGGTCCGAAAGGCATCTGGTCTCACCTGCTGCCTTACCGCGAGGTACAGCGCGGAGATATCATCGTCTTCCACTTTCCACTCGATCCGCCTGAACACATCGTCAAGCGGGTGATCGGGCTTCCGGGCGACCGCATTCACTTGCGCGATGGGGTCGTCTATCGCAACGGCCAGCCCGTTACCGAGCCTTACGCGGTCTATGAGTCATCCTATTCTGACAGCTTCCGCGATCAGTTCCCGGCGACGACCTACACCGATCCCGGAGTCGACACCCACTGGTGGCAGCAGATGCGCAGAGATTTGGCCGGCGGCGACCTGATCGTGCCGGCTGGCCAATATTTCGTGATGGGCGACAACCGCAACCACAGCCGCGACAGCCGCTACTGGGGCTTCGTTCCACGCTCGGCCATCGTCGGCAGGCCGTTTGTGATTTATTTCTCGCTGCGGCAGACATCGACGACCGATCTGCCCGAGTTGCCGAGCGTCTCCGCGCTCAATTCCTCAAGTGATAAACTCGGACACGACAATGACGCAATCAACAAGGTAGTGGACTTCGCGCGGTGGAACCGCATCTTCCGTGTCGTCCGCTAGCGCTCGCGCCACCTCGATTGCCGCAGGAGAATCACGCAAAAACATGGAGCAGACGCTCGAAAAGCAACCCGTTAAGAGCCATCACAGCAGCGAAGAAACGCCCCTGGAGGCCTTCGCCTCAATCTGTGGTGTGCTCGTCCTTGGTCTCTTTGCGCTGACATTTATCTTCCAGAATTTCGCCATTCCATCATCTTCGATGGAAAAGACGTTGCTGGTCGGCGATCACGTCCTGGTCGATCGCATCACGCTGGCGCCGCCCACCCATTGGGCGCCGTTTATTCGCTACCGCGATGTGCATCGAGGAGACATTATCGTCTTCTTCAAACCCGGCGAACCTGATCTTTACCTGGTGAAGAGGGTAGTAGGCGTTCCCGGCGATCACATTCACCTCGTCGACGGCATTGTCTATCTGAACGGCAAGGCGCAGGACGAACCGCTGGCCGCCAAACCGACCGAGGATAATCGCTATCCTTACCGCGACGACTTCCCGGCGGTTCCCCCTCCCGACGGGGGCGAGGTTACGGCAACATGGTCCCTCGCTCTTCCCGGCTACATTCACGATGGCGATCTGGTCGTCCCGCCTGGCAATTACTTTGCCATGGGCGACAATCGCACCGTAAGCCTCGACAGCCGCTATTGGGGATTCGTTCCTCGCGCCAACATCGTAGGACGCCCGCTCTTCGTCTACTGGTCGTTTATCACTCCTGAGAACCAGTACGAGAAGACCGGCATCGTCGACCGGGTAGCCTTCATCGGACACATCATTGTTCGCTTCTTCGATCAGACGCGATGGAGTCGAACTTTTCACCTGGTGAAGTAACATGAGCGAACCCGCTGCGGGTATCGCGCCCATTGAAGCCCATCACCGAGGCAGACTTCTGCGCTGGCTGGCGCTTGGGCTGATTCTGGCATTTTTTATCGCGGCGCTGGTGTTGCCGCTGCTCAACATCAACCGCTATCACCGCACCATTGCCGAGAGTCTCAGCCGCAGCCTCGGACGTCCCGTCCATCTGGGATCGGTACAGCTTCAACTCCTGCCTCATCCCGGACTGGCGCTCACCGATTTTGTTGTCGAGGAAGACCCGGGCTTTGGAGCCGAGCCGCTGCTGCGCGCTCCCGCAGTGACTGTCTCACTTCGGCTTACGTCGCTTTGGCGGGGACGCCTCGAAGTCAGCCGTATCGATCTTGACAATGCCAGTCTGAACCTGGTTCGCGACGCCAGCGGCAAATGGAATTTCGGCTCGCTGCTTATCCAGGCTGCGCGCACCCCAAATGCGCCCACCGCGCAACACTACGCTACGGCCACGCCGCGCTTCCCGTACATTGAGTTTCGTTCCGCGCGTATCAACTTCAAGACGGGAGAGGAAAAGAAATCCTTCTCATTTCTCAATTCCGATGCCTCCATCTGGCTTGACGAGCCCGACCAGTGGCGCCTTCGTTTTGAAGCGCAGCCGGCCCGCACAGATCTCGATCTCGATCTCGCCGATACCGGTCTCATGCGTCTGGAGGGCTCGCTCAATCGTGCTTCGGCGCTCGATCAGATGCAGGTCCGGCTCCATGCCGAGTGGGCCAAAGCTCCGCTGGGCCAGGTGAGCCGCATGCTCTTCGCCCGGGACAGCGGCTGGCGCGGTGTCATGCGCGCGGAAGCGGATTTCGCCGGCGATCTTCACGATCTGCAGATAAACACCCGCTTTCGGGTTGACGACCCGCATCGCGAGGAATTTACTCCGCTGACCCCGCTCAACATCGATGTGCGGTGCCAGGCCGCCTACCGGCGTGCGACCCGTTCGATCGATGACCTCACCTGCCTGTGGCCGGTGGGGGATGGCCATCTGTTGCTCACCGGCAACATTCGGCAGCCAACTCACCCGGAGGCGCATCTCACCCTCGAAATCAACAGCACCCCTGCCTCTTTTGTAGTGAATGCTCTGGGACTCCTGCGCCGGGGAGTAACGCCATCGCTTGGTGCCACCGGCCTGATCAATGGTCAATTTACCTACGCCAGCTTGAAGTCTGCGGGCACCCCCCCCGGGCTTACCGGACAAGCTACCGTCGACTCGCTCACCCTTAGTCTTCCCGGCGTGGAAAAGCCTTTCGTTTTTCCTGCATTGCATTTTGCCACGCCGGCACCTGCGGCTCCATCCCCTCATGCGAAAAGGGGAACGGCCAAGAAAAATGCCAGACTTCCCAAAGGTTCGTCGACAGGCACAGCCATCCTGCTCGCTGCCGCGCCTCTCGAGCCAGACGCGCCCAATCCTCTCGAGCTCTCGGGAAAATTCACCCCCGCCGGCTTTGAGGTGCGCGTTGCCGGGCAGGCGGATCTGGATCGTCTGGCAGCTGTGAGCAAATCGGCGGGGCTGCTCGGCTCTTCGCTGGCTGGCCTGACGCCAACGAATCAGGAGCCCCGCCCTACCGCGGATCTCGATCTCACTTTTACAGGGCCATGGATGACCCCGGTCAACGGCGCTCCCGGAACACTGACCACGACCCAGGGGTGGGTTCGAATCGAGCATGCGCAGGCCAAACTCGACTGGCTGCCCGAGTCGGTTGAGATTGCCTCGGCAACGGCCACTTTCTCCCCCGGCAAAGTGACCTGGAGCAACGCCGGCTTTATGGTCAATGGCATCGCCGCACACGGTTCATTTACCTATCCGCTGCGTTGTGACGCAGCAGGGAACTGTGCGGCATCGGATACCGAAACCCCGGACAACGCCGTAACTCTCGACGCAGGACACTTCAATCTCGACATCGCCAGCCTGGACGCAGCCGCGCTTCAATCCGCGCTGATCGGTGCTGGCCGCCGCGGCGAACTGCTCAACGCTATCCTGGCGCAGGTAGGACGGAAGACCGCGCCCTGGCCGTTACTGAGCGGCACAGTTCATGTGGGTGTTCTTTCCCTCGGAGATCTCGTGCTGCACGATGCACACCTCGAGCTGAATGTGCACGAAGGCCACGTCGAGATTGTCTCGCTGGATGCCGACACCCTGGGTGGTTCGGTTCACGTCACCGGTAACGTGGAAGCCACGGGAAACCGCCCTGCATACTCACTCAACCTTAACTGGGAAGATATCGGGATGGCTCAGGCAGCGGCGATTTTCCATGAAAAGTGGGGCGCTGGCACCATGAACGGAAATGCCAGACTCACCCTTGAGGGAAACTCGGCCTCCGACCTCGCATCATCGGCCAGTGGCACGTTCCAGTGGGATTGGACCAATGGTTCCTTAGCTGTGGGCGCTCCGCTGAGCTCAGGCACGCCGCTGCTCCCGGCCTCGCCGCACCACAAGACGGCATCCGCGGATGTAGAAAAGGCCAGCCTCGCCGGCATGCAGGCGGCGAAGTTTTCTCCGGCGCATTTCTCCCGCTGGTCGGCGAGCGGCACAATCGCCAACAGGACCCTCACATTCAACCCAGCGGATAGCACAAACCCAGTGACCGGAACCATCAGCTTCGACCGCGAACTTAACCTGCTATGGCCCGCAAAAGAAGCAGCGGTGCTCCGTATCGGCGGCACGCTCGCCCACCCTGCGCTCGAATGGTCGCAAACGGTTTCTGAGCGCTGATTTGCGTTATGGAAGCAGTGGCATCAGTTCTTTCTTCAGGGCCGCGTACTCAGAATCGGTGAACGGCCCCGAGTTTTTCCAGCGAATCTTTCCATCCGGCCCGATCAAAAACAGGTAAGCATGGTCTTCGTCGGTGAAGTTCAGCCGTTGCTTCCACAAGTCTTCGTCTCTTTCCATTGCGATGAACCGGTCCTGCGCGGCAGGCGGCATATTCTTTTTTGTGCCGGAGATAATCATTCCACGAACGAACTTCGGAGCCGCCTCGATCATCATTACCGTGTAAGGATGCCCCATCCCGGGGAAATCCTTCGCCAGCCGGTCGCTCCACAGGCTGTTGTCTTTGCCGCCGCTCCTGCTGAATGAAAAGGCCACAATGGCCGGCTTGCCGGCAGCATCCGCTGGCAGAGCGAGCGGCTTGCCTGAGAGTGTTTGGCCTGTCAGCGGCGGGATCACATCTCCCTGATGTAAGGACGCAGTTTGCCCTGTTACCGTGCTGGCGAGCATCGCTGGGACGAGCACAGCGATCAGCAGCCCCCGAGTTGTCGCAATCAACATTGCTGGACTCGATCAGAAACTACGCCCGCTCATGTCGCAAAGTTCCGAGAGTGTCGCGTTTTTAATCTTTATTCGTAATCGTTCGTTTGTGAATGCCTGCCTGAACTTCCGGAACCGTGCCGTCGTTGACGATCACCTCTTCGGGCTGGCCCTGGCTCAGCATGCGGTGCGCGGTCCTGGTCTTTCCGGGCAGGCGAACGCGGTCAGTCAGGGTACTGTCGTGCGAGCGCACCGTGACCGGAACCTCGGCTTCAGCAAAACCGTCGTTCGAGAGATCGATGGCGACAAGATACTGGCCGTCGTGCGCCGCCGGACTGCTATGGACTCCGGCAATCGACAGATCTGGCAGGCCGCGATCGCGATACACCCAGTCATCGAAGAACCACTTCAGGTCTTTGCCGCTCGCGCTCTCGAGGAGATGCTCGAAATATTCGGGTTCCGTGTCGTCGGCTGCCTTGTAGGCCTGGAGCGCAGCAGCCAGCTGTTTATCTCCGACGATGTCACGGAGCATCCAGAACACGTACGCCGATTTAGTCCGGTAGTAGACGGCATCCGATGTGTGGAGTAGATCCTGTCCGGGTGCCGTGCCTGGGGTTTCCGGCTCGGCGAAGGCCAGAGCTCCGCGCGCGGCCTCCAATGTTTCCAGCGCCAATTCGCGGTCGTGAATGTGTTCGATCCACAGTGTGCCCATAAAACTTGCTACGCCCTCGTTCAGCCACTCCCGCGGGGACTGGAAGTAAGCATGGGCCAGGGCATGGCTCATCATCTCCGCCAGCCTCTCCGGCGGATCGGAAGTGATGCCGGCGAACAAGACGCTGCTCTGTTCATATCCGGCGTCTTTGGCCTCCGGCAGATCGACAACGGTAAGCGGCTGCTTCTGCTTCGAGCCCAGCCATTGCTCCACCAGCGGCTGCACCATCGTCGCCGCCGTCATTACCCCCTGCGCATTTGCCGTATTCTCCTCGCGGGCTTCCAGACGGATTCCGCTGCCCTCGCTCATGGTTCTGGAGGCAACAAACAGCGATGGCACGGCAAAGCCCAGCTTCGTGGGGGGAAGGGAAGCGGTGACCACCCCGGGGTAGTCGGAGGTAGGCATAGCCGAAGGCGTGTCCATCTGAACTACATGCCCATTCAGAATTGCAACCGTGGGAGGCGCGCCAAAAAATTCGACTGACACGCGCATGGACGCGACAGCACCTGACTGGCGCAGCTTCTGCGCACCGATTTGAGCAAAGAGCTTCGCGCCATCGCCCAACAGCACCGGTGTGGAGCTGACCGGATACCATACGCTGTTGCCGAAGCCGCGCAGCCCGGTGAAGCCCTCGGAAATACGATCCCAGTCGGAGTGCTCGGCTACTTCGTCTGGCGTGCCAAGTTGGAGCAATCGCCGTGCACTTATTTCTATTGGGCCGCTGTAGCTCACTTCAAGTTTCAGCGTGGACTTGGGCGCCAGCGGACCAGGCAGCTCGATGACCGCTTCGTGGAGTTGACCTGTGTGGTCGGCGTCGCTCGCGATGAGTTGTTGATTGAAAGCCAGCCGCTGGCTGCTCAGGCTCACGTCTTCAAAACTCAGAGACGAAGAAATCTGCAGCGGGATGACTTTCAGCGGCTGCTCGCCGTCATTCCGTAGCTCAAGCCGGGCGCGAACCGCCAGCGTATGCTCCCTCGGCACAAGATGCACGTCAAGGTCGTAAGCCGTGAAGGTGACGGCAGCCCGCTCCGCGTCGGTCGCTTTCGCAGTGCTTGGCTTTGCCAATTCTGTTTTCGCCGGAACGGCATCGTCATCCGACCGCGAGAAGACCACCTTGGCGTTAGGATTTGAAGGCTGCGGTGTTTGCGGCGCGGTAGAAGATTGCTGCTGGGTCTGGCTCGGCCGCTGGGCTGAAGGTTGTTGTTGTGCAATGGCCCCGCCATCGCAAAGAGTGCCGCAAACTGCGATTGCGGCTATCGACTTCCAAATCGTCATGAACCTAAACCTTTTTTCTCCCTGCGTGAAGAGACGACAGCCGGAACATTCCTGGCAGCCTCAACATTCCTGTTGGAGCGGCGCTGCCGCGCAGCCTCAAACATGACCACCGCCCCCGCCGCCGACACGTTCAGCGACGACACCCGGCCAGCCATAGGAATCCTCAGCAGGTAATCGCAGGTACGGCGCACCAGATCATGCAGCCCATCGCCTTCGCGCCCCAGAACAATCACTGTATTCGACGTAAAGTCGTACTCTTCGTAACTCGAGGTGCCTCGCTCATCGAGGCCTACACACCAGATATTCTTTTCCTTGAGCTGCTCCAGGGCTCTCACCAGATTCACCACGCGGGCAATCCGTACATGCTCGGCAGCACCCGCCGAAGACTTAACCGCCACGGGGCTCAGCGGCGCGGCTCGGCGCTCGGTCAGCACCACTCCATCCACCCCCGAGGCGTCGGCAGTGCGCAACAGAGCGCCCAGATTCTGTGGGTCCTCGATTCCATCGAGCGCCAGCAACAGCCGCGGATTTGGACCCTCGAACAGATCCTCAAGCTCCAGGAATTCCCGTCCTCGGACAATAGCCACAATGCCTTGGTGTCCAGCGGTCTTTGCCAGCCGCGTAAGTTCGTCTCTCGACTCGGTGCGCACCCGGACGCCGTTTTCCCGGCAGGCGTCAACCACCCTTTGCATTCTTGGATCATGCCGGTCATGCCGTTCCCGGGCCACACAGACATGATCGAACTTCCTGCTCCCCGAGCGTAGTGCCTCTTCCACAGGATGCAGGCCGTACAGAATCTCCATCTCTCCAGTTTACCCGGATTGTTTACTGTGACTTGCCGCCGCCTGTGCACGCGCATCATAATGGAGGAGTTAGCAGATTCAGCTCTCGGGCTTTCGTCTTCTTTCAGAACTGCCGTATCGGGATTGCCGCATGAGCTTCGTTCGCAAACTTGAAATTCTCGTTGAGAACAGCGTCTTCGGCGACCCTTTGTCCGTCTCTGAAAGAGAGATGAGCACGGCTACTCTAACCCTCGCTGAGCAATCACGCGCCGAGAACACCCTGATCGCGCAGGGACTCAAACGCCGCGACGCCGAGTTACTCGATCGCCTCATCGTTCAGTACCAGCACCGGCTGCTCCGCTATCTGCTCTTCCTTACCGGAAATCGCGATTTGGCCGAGGACCTGTTCCAGGAAACCTGGATGCGTGTGCTCACACGCGGAACACAATACAACGGCTCCGCCCGCTTCGATACCTGGCTCTTCACTATCGCGCGCAATCTCATGATCGACCTCCGCCGCAAGCGCACCATGGCCAGTCTGGAAGAGATGTGCGAAGTCCGTGGCGAGGAGCGCCCCTTCGAAGTGGCCAGCGATGAGCCAACGCCCTTCGATCTTTATCAAAATCGCCAGAATGCACAGCGCATTACCGCTGCCCTGCTTACCCTCGATCCCTTGCATCGCGAAGTGCTCGTGCTGCGCTTCCACGAAGAGCTTTCACTAGAAGAAATTTCAAAGGTAACGCGCGCTCCGCTCTCCACCGTCAAGTCGCGCCTCTATAGGGGACTTGCGGCGCTCAAGCCGCGCATCCAGGAAGTCAACAGGGAATCCGGAGGGCAAGGGGAGACAGCATGAACGATCTCCGAACGAATCCGCCCACACCGGAAGTCACACCCTCAACAGACGCCGAGCTTGTGGATGCGCTTGCAGGCCTGAACGCTCAGGCTGATCGTGCCATAGTGCACCGCACCCGCCGCGCAGTGATGGAAGCCGCGCACCGCATGGGCGCCGCGGAAGTTCGCCGCCGCCGCCAGTTGGGTATTATCCTGCTTGCCTTCGCTGCGCTCGTGGTGCTGCTCACGCCGGCCATCTGGAGCGTGGCTGACGACCTGTTCAGCGGCGAGCATTTTCAGGATATGCCGGCGATGACTATGTCGCTCATCGTCACGTTGTTCTCTACGATCTTCGCGGCGCTTATCGTCCACTGGCGAAGCCGGCAGACGCACAACGGAGAAAAATTCTAAGCTGGGGCTAACCGATGAGCAACATGATCCAGCAACGCGACCTGAAAGCTGAACCACGTCTTTCCGACGAACTGCGGCTCATTCCGCGCTGGGCAATTGCCGGAGCCCTCGTGGCCTTCGTCCTCACCCAGTACTACTTCTGGATCGTTCTTCCTGCGCATCGCCATCACCCCAGCGGCGTCCCTATCCCGCTTCGTTTTTATCTCATCATTTCCTGGGGAGCGCTGGCCGTTCTCTACATGCTCATGATCGGCTACATCAGCAACGATG
The DNA here is from genome assembly GCA_036264455.1 of Silvibacterium sp. Lineage (GTDB taxonomy): Bacteria > Acidobacteriota > Terriglobia > Terriglobales > Acidobacteriaceae > Silvibacterium. The sequence goes on from DATAQX010000487.1 coordinate 9,376, forward strand.
CGCCCCGCCGGGGCATGAGCACCCGCCTGTGGATGCTCTGTGTCATCATGCCCGGCGGCGTCGGAGCCGTGCTTTATTTCCTCCTCCGCCAGCCCATCACCGCCACCTGCCCCTCCTGCGGAGCCCACATTGAGGGCGATTACCACTACTGTCCGCAATGCGCATACCAGGTCGCTTCCTGCTGCGGAAACTGCTATCGCAGTGCCCGCGTCACAGATATTTTCTGCGTTCACTGCGGACATGACCTCACCGCCAGCCAGCCCCCCACCCGCCTGCACGCCTTTACCCGCTAGCGCCTCTTGCTGAAAACTGCGGGTGCCCCACTCCGGATTTCGGATGTACGTCGCCGCTGGACGATTCCCCTCGCCACTTCCTATACTCAATCCTTGGCCTCGTCCATGCACACTTCCGCGCCACCCATCACCGCGCTCATCATCGACGACGAGCAACTCGCGCGCGAAGAGCTGAAGTATCTCCTCGACACCACCGGCAGCGTCGAGGTCGTCGCCCAGGGCGCCAACGGCATCGAGGCCGTCGAACTTATCCGTGAGTATCAGCCCGATCTCGTCTTCCTCGACGTGCAGATGCCTGGCCTCGACGGCTTTGCCGTGCTTAAACAGTTAATCGAGCACCATGACCGCCTGCCGCAGATTATTTTCGCTACAGCCTTCGATCAATATGCAGTGCGCGCCTTCGACGTCAACGCCATCGACTACCTGCTCAAGCCTTTCGACAAAGCTCGTGTGCTCCAGGCCATCGAGCGCGCCCGCCTCCGCCTTCAGGAGACTACGCAGGCCGAAGGCGAACCGGTTGGCACAGGCGGAGGGGGCGGTTTCAAGCTCGATGCCCTTATCCGCCTCATCGAACAGCAGCAGCAAAATCCACGCCAGCACAGCGGCAAGATCGTTCTGCAGTCACAGAGCCGCCTGCTCCTCATCGACCAGAAAGACATCTGCTTCGCCTCGATCGACGAGGGCATCATCTCGGTGGCCACCCAGACCATCGAAGGCCAGTCCAAATGCCGCACGCTCGAAGAACTCCTCGAGCTGCTCGATCCCGGCATCTTCTGGCGCGCCCACCGCTCCTATGTGGTCAACATCAACCACATCAAGGAAGTTGTCCCCTGGTTCAAGAGCAGCTACCAGCTGCGCATGGACGACAAAAAACAGACCGAAATTCCCGTTAGCCGCGCCCAGACCAAGCGCCTCCGCGAGTTGTTCAAGCTTTAAAACTTGCAACAAAGGCAAAATAGGCCCGGGTGAGAAGGACACCTCACCCGGGGAAATGCCTGGGCTAGCTACATTTCGGTTTCGCCCCCACCACCGCCACCTCCTCCATCACCTCCACCGCCACCATCTCCACCGCCGCCTCCATCCGGCGGTCCGCCATCTCCCCCTCCGCCAGACGGCGGCGGAGATCCTCCACCTCCTCCGGGGCCGCCCGGCGTTGTCGGACCCGGCCTCGGCCCCACTGGGCCGTTGCACCCGCATCGAGGCAATATCTGCACCTTCTTTCTTACTGCGCCGGTTGCCATCTTCTGGTGCAGCAGTTCTCCAACCGCGCCCATGGGTTCGAAGCTGATCAACAGCTTGCTACATCCGTGCTGCCGGAGATGCTGTTCCACCTCATCCCAGAGATCGTGCTCAGCGATGAACTGCATGAACCCTCTCAGATGATGAACGGGCATCTCGGTAAGCCCTTCAATGTCCAGCGCTTTCAGCGCGGACTTTTCCGTTTTCTTCACTTTGTTCGCCACTTGACTCATGCGAACCTCCTTTACTGCTAACCGGAAAGTGATTTTTATGGATAAAAAATTACAAGCGAGGACAAAAATCATCGGATCGGCTTGACCATAAACAGCTCGGAAGAAATGAGGCTTAGCCGCTGCGGAGCTCTATATAGATCCCTCTCTTCCCTTAAACTTTCCTCATGCCTCCCATCTCTTCCCTCGAATGCTCCCGCTGCCACCAGCACGTCGCCGCCGACCAGGCTCAGACAGTCTGCCCCGCCTGCGCCGGCTCCCTCTACGTCCGCTATGACCTGTCCACGATAGATCCCGCCGCGCGTCCCGAGGACGGAGGCCCGCAGAGCATGTGGCGCTACTCTGCCGTCCTGCCCGACATTGACCCCGTCACCCTCGGCGAAGGCTGGACGCCGATGCTCCGCTCCCGCCGATACTCGAACCTCTACCTCAAGGAAGAAGGAACCAACCCCACCGGCAGCTTCAAGGCCCGCGGCATGTCGATGGCAGTTTCAATGGCCAGATACTATGGCCTGAAGAAACTCGCCGCACCCTCCGCAGGCAATGCCGCCGGAGCCCTCGCCGCCTACGCTGCCGCCGCCGGAATAGAAGCCCACATCTTCATGCCCCGCGACGTGCCCATGGCGAATTATCTCGAGGGCATTGCTTATGGTGCAAAGGTCAATCTCGTTGACGGCCTCATCTCCGACTGCGCCCGCATGGTCGCCGAGCGCATAAAAGAGCAGAGAGCCGAGCAAGCCGCAGGCCGGCTGGCTCCGGAAGACGTCTGGTTCGACATCTCCACCCTCAAGGAACCCTTTCGCGTTGAGGGCAAGAAGACCATGGGTTACGAGCTGGTCGAGCAACTTGGCTGGGAATACCCCGACGCGGTCTTCTACCCCACCGGCGGAGGCGTCGGCCTCATCGGCATGTGGAAGGCCTTCGAAGAGATGGAAGCTCTCGGCTGGGTTCGCCCTGGCAGGCGTCCCAAAATGATCGCCGTTCAGGCTTCCGGTTGCGCGCCAGTGGCGCGGGCCTACGACGCCGGCGAACAAACAAGCAAATTCTTCGAAAACGCCGCTACATTCGCCGCCGGGCTGCGCGTGCCCAAGCC
>DATAQX010000488.1:0-6381 GCA_036264455.1 Silvibacterium sp.
CTACCCTGTCCACCAGCGAGCATATGGCGAATCCGTCTCCCGTGTTTTGTCTGGAACTCAGCCATCCATACCTTTCGACCGCCCAGCCAGGCACGCCGGAAGTATCACGCAGGGCACTAGATTGCTTCTGCGCGACTTCCCAGAGTGCCGACCACTCGATCTCGGGCGTAAAGGAGTCGTCCCTATTGTAGACATCCCCGACGCGGTGATGGGCAGGCAAAAGCACTGGATTCAGGCTTAGCTCAACCTCTTTTCCAAGGAAGCGGAGCTTATGGAAGTGAGTGCCGCCAAAAGAAACTTTGGGAGGACCGCCATCTTCCGGGTGCTCGACGAAGATTTTGGCCACTACGCGTTCTGCCGTCAGAACCTTGAGAATGTCCAGGCCTTCGACCTCGGCAGTCACCCGTGCCGTCCAGGGGCCGTTCGTTTTGAGGGGCCGGCCCTCGACATGCGTGTGAGTTGAACGGCAGGAAATGACCTCTTCGAACTTAAAATCCTTTGCCTCAGTGGAGGCACGGCCGCCTACCGCAGGCAGCGACACTGACGCCTGCGAGGGAACGATGCGAAATGGCTCTTCGATAAACCCGCCAAGTGAGTTGGCGTCTGCGTGAAAGTAAAAAACCTTCTTCACATCTGTTTGCATGGCCGCCCCCTTACCGCAGTGATCTTAATCCTGAATCTTTAAATCGAAGTGCTGGTGCTCGAGGTCGATGCCGCTCTCCGCAGGTGTTCGATTCGTGTTCCCCTGCACAATCAAGGTATAAGTGCCGGCTACCCAATTGGCTGCAGGAACGCTTATAGGAACAGTATCTTTTGCCAACTGGGCAGACACGGGCAGTCGCCAGGCAAGTGAACCTGAAGGAAAATACAGCAGACAAGTGTAGCTCGAAAAGCGGTCTTGTGTCGGAATATCTACGAGCATGAGAAATGGCTGCATGCGGCGCACTGTTATCGCTGGAGTCTGGCCCCCCCGGCTGTTGCCGCCAGCCAGGGAGATGGACGGCGGAATCTGTGGAGCCTGCAATTCCGCAATCTGGCCTCTGAAGTGCGGAAAGACCACGATGTTTTGATATGCAATGACGAGCAGGCACGCCGCCAGCGCAGGCACGACGAACGCCGGCATCCAGAGCCATGCCAGGCGCGACTTCTTCGCGGGGATCGGTGCGGGTTTTGCAGCAGGAAGAGTCTTCAGCTCCTCCTTTGCCGCATCGAGGAACGCGGCCGTTGCGCGGACATCGGCGGCACACTCCTGGCAATCGAAGAAGTGTTCTTCAAACTCATCACGTAATTCGGGGGACAGCTCATCCAGTAGATACTTCTCGACCGAAGAGAGCCGGACAGCATCATGATGTTCCATGGATTATGGCCTCAACTCTATAGTGCTCAGGCTGGGAAAACGTATCATGTGTATCTCGTCAATAGGGCCTCTTCTCGCCCAGGCGGTTCACATAGAAGACTTTAAACGACTGCTTTGCGCGATGTACCAGTACCCGCAGATACTCACGGCTGATGCCAAGTTCCGCGCAAACCTCGTCCTTATCACGCTCTTCGAGCAGCACGGACCGGAGCAGGCTCCGGTCCCGCTCGCTTAACTCATTTAGAATCTGCCGGACGATTCGCTGCCTGTCCTTGGTTTCGAGAAGGCTGAGCGCGTCTGGCTCCCGGTTGGCAAAAACCGTCTCCGGTTCGTCCTCGAGAGCCGACTCCTTTTTACTGCCGGAACGGTAATGCTCCAGCAGCACGTTGTTGCAGACAGAATTGACGAATGCCCCAAGTCGATCAGCCTGTCTCAGGCCCTTTTCGGTACGCAAAGTAACGAGCACGCGCACGAATGTCTCCTGTCTGACATCTTCGATGGCTTCTTTGGAGTTCAATCGAGAGCGCAGTTTGAGACAGATGAGTTCGCTGAAGTAGCTTACGAAATGCTCTTCGGTCTGCGCGTCTCCGGATTTGAGTCTTTCTAGGTACGACGCATCGAACGCAAAGAATTGCAAGCCTCGTTCCTCCAAAGCGCCTGAGCACGGGCCCAAGTTTACACCGCTGAGAGGAAATTCTTCTAAATACTGCCCGTTTGCAGCATGTCGTGCCCCAATCCCGGCCCGGGACCTGCGGTCTGGTTTGGCCGCTACCCTCCGATGGAGGACGTGAGTGGTCCCGGACGTCATGGGGTCCCTTATCTGAATCCAAATGCAGATTGGTTATACCGCTCCAAGAAACTGACCACCCGCTCGGTCAGCGTTGCGCAAGAAAAACGATCCATGGCATCAGCTGCGCCATGAAAACAGCTGCTTCCGACGTGGTAGAGGTCCATCGTCGTTGCATGATCCTTATGAAGGCATCTGTCTTTCTTTTCGTCTGTAGCTCTGCTCGCATGCATATCGTTCCTTTTAAGTCGGATGAAGTGAACCAAGGCCGAAATTCCACCAGGTGATGCAAGGCTTGAAAAAACCTCCCGCAAAATATCGGTCCTTTTTCGCGGGCAGGCCGTGACAACACCGGGATAGTGGGAGCCGGAGAACAAACGTTACAGAAGAGCCACGAATCGCCTGAATTCTTATGCGACAGATTCAGCGGTGCTCTATCATTCCGCTACCAAAAGTTTGCAATGGGGATGGAAGACCATCCGGCGGGTCTGGCGACATCAGACCGGAGGAGTGCAGGATAAGGATGCGGACTTTTCTCACCGCGAACGACTGGGCGTGAATGATGCCGATTCGGGGTATGAATCGCGAAGAGACGGCGGAGACTTGGGAATCTCCACCGCTACCGTGAATGGCGACCTCAAACTTGCCGAGGCTTCGGCAGTAAACTTCAAATAGCCGAGCCTGACTTAGGCCACTGACTCCGCCAGCACCCTCTTCGGAGTTTGTTCTGTGCGGGCGTGCTCTTCCTGCACCAGCGCCACGCACTCCTCTAGAATATCGAGGGCGATCGATGCCTCGTGCTCGTTGACGATGAGCGGAGGCGCAAGACGGATCGCTGTTTCGCCGCAGCCGAGAATCAACAACCCACGCTCGAAAGCCAGCTCCACAATGCGATCGCGCCATGTTCCGGCAACCTCGCGCGATTGCTGGTCCTTCACGATCTCGATGCCGATCATCAGGCCGCGCCCGCGCACCTCGCCTACGATGGAGAACTTTGCGGGCCAGCTGTGCAGGCGGTCAAATATCAGCTCGCCCATCTTCGCGGCGTTGGCAATGCCTTCGCGCTCCAGCACGTCCATGGTGGCGAGCGCGGCGGCGATGCAGACGGGGTTGCCGCCAAAGGTCGACGCGTGCGAGCCGGGCTTCCAATCCATGATCTCGGCGCGGGTCATGCAGATGCCCAGCGGCATCCCTGAAGCAATACCTTTGGCCATGCAGACGATATCCGGCTCGACGCCAGTGTGCTCAATGGCCCACCATTTGCCGGTCCGGCCGGCTCCCGATTGCACTTCATCGGCGACCAGCAGAATGCCGTACTTGTCGCAGATGCGGCGCAGCTCCTGCATGAAGATCGGAGGCGCGACCACGTATCCGCCCTCGCCCTGGATCGGCTCGATAAAGATCGCGGCTACTTCTTCCGGAGGCAGAGTCGTCTTGAAGAGTTTCTCTTCGATGTAGCGCGCGCAGCCGAGTGCAAATGCCTCTTCCTCCTGCGGACCGCCGCTACAACCGCGATACGCGTAGGGATAGCGAACGTGCGTTACTCCGGGAACCAGCGGAGCAAAGCGGCGGCGCTGCTGCGGCTTCGACGCGGTGAGCGAAAGCGCGCCCATGGTGCGACCGTGAAAGGCTCCGAAAAAGGCGATAATGTTCTGGCGTCCGGTATGGTAGCGGGCAATCTTCAGGGCGCACTCGACGGCCTCGGCTCCGGAGTTGCCATAGTAAAAGCGGTGCGGCCCCGGCATGGGAGCAATCGCCGACAGGCGTTCCGCCATCGTCACAAGCGATTCGTAGTAGAAGTCGGTCCCGGAAATGTGGATGAGCTCGGCGGCCTGATCCTGAATTGCCTTGACGACTTCGGGATGGCAGTGCCCGGTCGAAGTGACAGCGATGCCGGCGGCGAAGTCCAGGAATTCATTGCCGTCCACATCTTCCACGCGCACTCCGCGACCGCGTTTCGCCACCAGGGGATAGGAGCGCGTATAGCTGGGTGAGACAAGGCGGTCATCGGCTTCGACAATGCCGCGCGCCTTCGGACCGGGCAGCGCGGTCACCAGTTTTGGTCCGTGCTGGGTGTAGATTTCGGATTTCGTCGTCGTGGTGTGCATCTTTCTCTCCTTGAGTGCCGGTGGTTTGTCCGGCTGCTGGGGCCTGGTGTGCGTCTGGTCTTGTATGGCTAAGACGAGCTTGCGAGAGAGTGTCTTCTTCTTTCGCCGATGCGCCAAAGGCGCGTATCGCTGGACGCGGGGTCCTGCGCGGCGGGCGGCGTTGACTAGTCGCTGCCGAAGAGACTAGGTCGCGTGCGCGTAGGCAACACACGAAGATGCTTGCGAGGGGCAACCGCGCGCGCAAAGGCAAGGTTCCAGCACTTGCGGCTGGCATCCTGGTGCGAATTGGCCACGGAGACTCGCATGGGAGTGTGTTGACCAGAGGATATCACGCGTACTGCACATCCAGCGACAGACGTTTTCATTGATAACAAGGCAAGCCTGCTATCACGAAACGAGCTCGAAACGGTCTACGTCCACCAGCCCGAAGTCGGTGATCTTCAGGTGAGGAATAACCGGCAGCGGCAGGAAGGCCAGATGCAAAAACGGCTCTGGGAGCTGACATCCCATGGCCCGCACGGCTGCACGCAGCGAAGAGAGATCGCGCCGGACAACTTCGAAGGGTTCGAGGCTCATCAGCCCGGCGAAGGGCAACGCCAGTTCTGCGAGCACCTGTCCCCTCTGTGCGGCGACAAATCCGCCGCCCAATGCGCGCAGGCGATTGACCGCTACTGCCATATCCTCGTCACTGGCGCCCACCACACAGATGTTGTGACTGTCATGACCGACAGAGGAGGCGAGCGCGCCTTGCCGGAAACCAAAACCCTTTACGAAACCTCGGCCAATATTGCCATTGCGGCCATGGCGCTCGAGGACGCAGACCTTGAGCAGATCATGTTCAGGATCGGCATGACGATTTCCATCGCGATACGGCAGATTCGCCTGTAAGCGCTCCGTCAGAATCTTCCCGGGGATGATTCCAATTACCGGCGTCGACGGGCCTGCTGCCGGAGTGGCAAAAGCCTCTGCTTCGACCGTCGGTAACAGTACGGAGTTGCCGCCCGGCGGCTTGGGCGAGGCACGCCCCGCGAAGGTATCTGCGTTCACCCTGCGGCCGCGGCGAAAGACGGTGTGGATCGCGCAGCTCTCCAGATCGTCGAGCAGCAGGAAATCCGCAAGAAATCCCGGAGCGATCAGCCCCCGGTCCGTCAGCCCAAAGCCCCGCGCTGCCGACCAGCTTGCTGTCCGATAGACGGCGGCTACCGGCGCTCCCAGTGCGATCGCGCGGCGCACGAGATAGTTCAAGTGGCCTTCTTCGTAAATGTCTAACGGATTCCGGTCGTCCGTGCAAAAGCCGAGAAAAGGCGAGGCAAACTCATTGATGAGCGGAGCCAGCGCCGTCAGATCCTTCGAAACCGACCCTTCACGGATCAGCACCTGCATGCCTTTGGCGAGTTTCTCCCGTCCTTCGGCAAGGTTCGTGGTTTCATGACAGTTGCGAATGCCGCAAGACAGATACGCATTCAACGATTGGCCGGAAAGCAGGGGAGCATGTCCGTCGATATGTTGACCTTGAAATGTGGTTAGCTTCTCCATGCATTCGGCGTCTTTGTTCAGCACACCGGGCACGTTCATGAACTCGGCAAGGCCAATCACCTTAGGGTGGTAACGATGCGGAACCAGATCAGCAGCCGAGAGCCTTGCGCCTGAAGTTTCCAACTTCGTTGCTGGAACACAGGAAGAAAGCTGTACGCGAAGATCCATCACGGTGCTCTGCGCGCTATCGAGAAAATACTGCAAACCTTCCAGGCCCAAAACATTACAGATTTCATGAGGGTCGCAGATTGCCGTCGTTACGCCATACGGGAGGACGCAGCGGTCGAATTCTGCCGGAGTAACCAGCGTGCTCTCGCAATGCACGTGGCTATCGATAAAGCCTGGAACGGCGAAGCGTCCCTTGGCATCGATCTCCTCCGTGCCTCGGTAGCTGTCGAGGGTGCCAACGATGGTGCTGCCACACACCGCAATGTCACCGGTTTGAATCTCGCCAGTTACCAGATTCAGGATACGGGCGTTGTGCACAACCAGATCAGCCGGTAATCGTCCGAGGGCTTGATCGATCTGTCGCTCCAGAACCTCTCTCATGAATTCCTCACCATGCCGGAAATGCGGCTCTTGACCACCGCTGC